>NZ_VRUX01000949.1:0-1119 GCF_008039885.1 Methylobacterium sp. WL103 | reverse complement strand
GAGCAGGGCCGCGGTGCCGCCGCCACCGGCGGCACCGCGGCCCTGCTCGGCGCGGCGACCCGCGGGGTGACAGGCTTCAACTACCTCTTGAACGCCAGCGACTTCAACGTCGTGCTGAACGCGCTCGAAGGCGTGACGCGGGTCAACGTGATCTCGTCGCCCAACATCACCGTGCTCGACAACCGCACCGCAAAGCTTCAGGTCGGCGACCAGGTGCCGATCGTCAAGCAGAGCGGCCAGAGCGCGCTCTCCACCAACGCCCCGATCCTCAACGAGATCGAGATGAAGGACACCGGCGTGATCCTCTCGGTCACGCCGCGAGTGAACAAGAACGGCCGCGTGGTGCTCGACATCAACCAGGAGGTCAGCGACGTGGTGCCGACGACGACCTCGTCGATCAACTCGCCGACCATCCGCCAGCGCAAGGTGGCGACGAGCGTGGCGGTGAACGACGGCCACAGCCTCGCCATCGGCGGTCTCGTCCAGGAAAAGGCGCAGATCACCAACGAGAGCGTGCCGGTGCTCGGCGACATGCCGCTGTTCGGGCCGGCCTTCCGCAACCGCGTCGACACGCGGGTGCGGACGGAGCTGATCGTGTTCATCCGGCCGAAGGTGATCCGCGGCACGGTCGAGGCGGACCGCATCGCCCAGGATTTCCGCGACCAGTTCCGCGCGATGATGCCGGTCCGTCCGGTGCCCGCCCCGCCGCCCATGGCGATCACGCCCAACGGCAGCCAGGGCGTTCTGCGCCGGATGCTCGACTGAGAGGTCGGCCCGACCCGGGCGGCCCGTCAGGGCCGTAGCGCCGGAGCGGCCTCGGATGCCGCCTTGCGCTTCGGGCGCAGGATCGCGGGCGTGCCCATGAACTCCGTCGCGTAGGTGACGCCGTCCTGGACCAGCTTCACGCGGTCCGGCCCGACCTCGACCACCTGCCAGCCGTTGCGCCCCTCGCCCTGCCCGAGCCAGGCGGGTTCGCCGCCGCCGTCGTCGATCAGCGCGCGCCTGGGACCGCCGTCGCGCCGGATGCCGCGCAGGGTGAGGATCGGCCGGGGCGGATCGCTCGCCAGCACCGCATCGCGACTGCCTCGGGCGGTCCAGGGGCGCCGGCCCGGATCGAAC
>NZ_VRUX01000948.1:0-1122 GCF_008039885.1 Methylobacterium sp. WL103 | reverse complement strand
GCCTCGGCCTGCTGCGCGGCGTCTGGCGCGGCCTTCTGGGCGACGAGCCCGAGGCGCTGCCGCCCTATGCCGGCACCTGGGCGGAATCGGCCGCCTCCGGCACCGACCCGTTCCTGGAGGCCGCGTCCCGCCACCTCCTGCCTGTCGCGGCCGACCTCGCACGCCACGCGCCCGCTCCCGGCGAGGTGTTGCTCTTCGCCTTCCGCGCGCACCTGCCCGCCCGCCACTGCGCCATCGCGACCGGTGCCGGCATGATCCACGCCCACGACCACGCCGCCGTGACGGAGGTGGCCTTCACGCCGTGGTGGCGGCGGCACCTCGTCGGCGTGTTCCGGTTCCCGGCGGAGTGAGGATGCGACGGGAAGCGCCCCGCGCCCTCGCTTCGGCTGCCGCGGGCACTTCCGACGCGCTCAAACCCGCGACGCGACCGTCAGCTTGACACCGAGGACATCCATGACCTTGCGGATCGTCTCGTAGCGGAGCTTCGACCCCGGTGTCAGAGCCTTGTACAGGCTCTCTCGCCCGACACCCGCCTCGCGCGCGATCTGCGTCATGCCCCGCGCCTTGGCGACATCGCCGAGCGCTGCGACGAACAAGTCGGGATCGGGGTCGGCCAGAGCCGCGGCGAGGTATTCGGCGATGGCCTCTTCGTCGTCGAGGAACTCGGAGGCGTCGAAAGGCGTGAAGCGCATCGGGAGATCCGATCAAGGTCGCCGGCCATCACCTTCGCCTTCTGAACATCACGACTCTGGCTGGCTTTGTCGCCGCCGATCAAGAGCAGGTAGAGAGCCGCTCCTCGACGGAGATAGTAGAGGCGGTAGCCCGGACCATGATGGATGCGCATCTCGTCGACGCCATCCCCCACCGGTTCGACATCTCCGAAATCGCCCAGCGTCGCTGACCGGATGCGTGAGGCGATGCGGGCCTTCGCTCAGCCAGCCCCTGAACGCGTCGGACATCAGGATCGTCGCGACAGTCTGGATCGTATCCGACCGGATACGATTCCACAAGCCTTCGAATGTGCCCGCCCCACATCTCCACCACGGAGCCCGCCATGGCCACGCTGATCCTGTCCACGGTGGGGGCGGCGGTCGGGACCGCGCTCGGCGGGCCGATCGGCAG
>NZ_VRUX01000947.1:0-1123 GCF_008039885.1 Methylobacterium sp. WL103 | reverse complement strand
CCCGTGGGCCTCGGCCGTCGCCCGGTCGTTGGCCGAGACGATCAACGCTGCCAGCCGCCCGAACGGCGGCAGGCCGGCCGCCTCGCGGGCGGCGATCTCCTCCTCGTAGAAGCGCTCGGAATCACCCGACAGGAGCGCCGCGATCACCGGATGCTCGGGCTGGTAGGTTTGCACCATGGCGCGGCCCGGCCGCTCGCCGCGGCCCGCCCGGCCGGTGACCTGCTGCAGCAGCTGGAAGGTGCGCTCGGCCGCCCGCGGATCGCCCGAGGTCAGCCCGATGTCGGCGTCGAGCACGCCGACGAGGGTCAGGTGCGGGAAGTTGTGGCCCTTGGCCACGAGCTGCGTGCCGACGACGATGTCGCATTCGCCGGCCACGACCAGTTCCAATTCCTGCCGCAGCCGCTCGGCGCCGCCGGGAAAGTCGCTCGACAGCACGATGATGCGCTTATCCGGAAACAGCTCGGCCGCCTCCTCCGCGATGCGCTCGACGCCGGGGCCGCAGGGGGTGAGGTTGTCGAAGGTGCCGCATTCCGTGCACGCCTCGGGCCGGCGCTCGCTGTAGCCGCACTGGTGGCAGACGAGCGCCTTGCGGAAGCGGTGCTCCACCAGCCAGGTCGAGCAGTTCTTGCACTGATAGCGGTGGCCGCAGGCGCGGCACAGCGTCAGCGGCGCATAACCCCGGCGGTTGAGGAACAGCAGCGCCTGCTCGCCGGCAGCGAGGTTGGCCTTCACCGCGTTGACCAGCGGCGGCGAGAGGAAGCGCCCGCGCTCCGGCTTGTCGAGGCGCATGTCGATCGCCTGGATGTCGGGCAGGCGCCGCCCGCCGAAGCGCTCGGGCAGCCGCACGCGGCGGTAGCGCCCGCGTTCGACGTTCACCCGCGTCTCGATCGAGGGCGTCGCCGAGGCCAGCACCACCGGGCAGCCCTCGAGCTTGCCCCGCACCACCGCCATGTCGCGTGCGTGGTAGTGGACGCCGTCCTCCTGCTTGTAGGCGCTCTCGTGTTCCTCATCGACCACGATCAGGCCGAGCTTCCGGAACGGCAGGAACAGGGCCGAGCGGGCGCCGACCACCACCCGCACCTCGCCGTTAGCGACCCCTGCGCGCAGCCGCTCGCGCCGCCGT
>NZ_VRUX01000946.1:0-1123 GCF_008039885.1 Methylobacterium sp. WL103 | reverse complement strand
GCGGCGCACAGGCAGCCCTCGACGCCATCACCGCGGCGGTCGCCGCCGCCGCCGGCTAAGCGTCCATCGAACCTGTTGTCGGCCAATCGGTCCGGTCGTGCGCGCGCTGCCTCCCCCCGACGGATCTCGGGCTTCCCCGAGGTCCGCACTCTGTGTGCCCAAGTCGGGCAAGCCCGACTTGGGTGCGGGGGAGGGTACGCAGCCTGAATCGCCAGACGATAAACCGCGGAAACCTTCAGCTCACCCGCTTCCAGGTCTGGCGCTTGCAGAACACGCTCATCACGCAGCCCGAAACTTCGATCGCGTTCGGGCCGGTCATCTTGAGCGAGCCGGAATAGGTCTTCCCGTCCTTCGGATTGTAGAGGGTGCCGGAATAGCCGTCGCCCGATGCGCTCGTGGCGTTGACGATCTGCACGCCGACGACGCTGCGGGTGCGTAGGGCCGGGTCCGGGTTGTTGGCGTCGAGGCCCTTGCCCGTGGTGCTGACGATGGTGCCGCAATAGCCGGCGCCGCACCGCGACAGCCGCACCTTGGAATCGCCGGTCTCGGTCAGCCAGATCCCGGCCGGGTCGGCGGCCTTCTGCGCCTGCGCGCCGCCGCCGGCGAGGCAGAGGGCGACGAGGGCAGGAGCGAACACTGTTGCCGGTCTCATGCGGGGTCTCCGAGGGTGCCGCCCGTCCAGGCGATCGCCCCGGCAATAGCCGCGCGCACCGCGCTCCCGCAAGCCGCGGAAGCGTCCGCTAGAGCCCGCGCCCGAGCACGGCCCCGAGATAGGTCTCGGCGACCTCGCAGAACGGCAGGCCGGCCCCGGTCGCGAGCACCGCGTCGACTTCGAACAGCGGGTCGTCCGGCCCCGGGCCAGGGGCGTCGGGGTCGCGCAGCGGCCGCAGCGCGACGTTGCGCCGGATCGGCTCCAGCGGGCGCACCACCCGGCCGAACGGCGCGTCGGTCTCGTCGAGAGCCGCGTTCATCGCGGGCGTGAGCCGGCCCGGCACGTACCAGTTGTCGGCCTCCGACAGAACGTGGACGCCGCAGGCGAGCCGGACCCGCCGGTAGCGGACGGGCTCGTCCGGCGCGAGCCCGAGCCGCCGGCGCTGGGCCGCGTCGAGGGGCTTGTCGGGGC
>NZ_VRUX01000945.1:0-1123 GCF_008039885.1 Methylobacterium sp. WL103 | reverse complement strand
GTCCCTCCGGCTCCAGGATGATGTCGCCGGCGATGCCCGCCTGCGCCAACTGCTCGGCCACGATGAAGCGCGACTCGGCCGAGGCGATCACCGCCGGCCGGGCGAAGGTCGCGAGGTCGCTCACCCGCCGGGCGGTCGCCTGGAACGTCGACTCCGACGCGTCCACCAGCCGCGCGAACTGCTTGGGCATGCTCTCGCGCGACATCGGCCACAGCCGCGTGCCCGAGCCGCCGCACAGGATCACGGGGAGAATGCGGGCGGTGCTCATCTGACGACTCCTGTTCCCGGTGCCGCCGGGCGGCGACCCGACCGACGTTCTTCGCGCCGGTCGCGTGACCCGGGCGGTGCCCTCACTCCAACCCGAAGGTCCGCCCCGGGAACCCGGCCGCATCGAAGTAGCGCTGGTCCCCGACCTGCTGGAAGCGCAGCACCGTGGTCAAGCCCGACGGCGACGGTTCCGAGCGCAACGTGCCGGCCTGGGCCTGCGGCACGGGGGCGTCGCTCGTTCCCTCCCGCATCGCCTCCCGCATCGGGCGGCCGATCAGGCGGCCCTTGGCGGGGATCTGGAGCTTGAGCAGGGCGGCGAGAGTCTGCCCGACGTCGGCGTTGCTCACCGGCAGCGCATCGACGAAGCCGGCCTTGAAGCTCGGGCCGATGGCGGCCATGAAGTTGTGGGTGTCGGCCCGGCTGAAGCTGCCGTGCATGCCCTGGCCCTGCTGCAGCGCCGTGTCGGCGACCTCGACGACGCAGGTCTCCGGGTTGGCGCAGCCGGTGCTGTACGAGCGGAAGTTGACGACGATCGCCGGCGTCGGGGTCGCAGCCTCGCCCTTCAGGTTCACAGCCGAGAGCGGCAGCGTGCCGGGAAAGCTGCCGAGCGCGTCGTCGACGAACAGGCCGCTGACGTAGTCCTGCTCCAGGAGCGCCGCGACCGTGCGGGCGGCGAGCGCCTTGTCGCCCTTCGGCAGGTAGACGAGGTCCGAGCCGCCGTTGACCGCGACCACGAGGTCCGGCGCCTTCGGGTCCGGGCCGAGCAGCGCGTTGCCGAGCTTCGGCCGCTGGCCGGCGAGCACCGGTGCGGCGCTCGCGTCGGGCTCGTGCAGCGGCAGGCCGAGGGCCGCGGCGA
>NZ_VRUX01000944.1:0-1126 GCF_008039885.1 Methylobacterium sp. WL103 | reverse complement strand
TGTTTAAACGCCACCGGCCTGCCCCCCCCCCCCACCCACCGGCTCACCCGCCAGCCCCCCCCCCCCCCTTCCCCCCGCGCCGCGCGCCGCACTCCACACCCTCCCGCCGGCGGGCGCGCGGCGCGGGGGAAAGGGGGGCGTCGGTCATCGCGGATCAGCCGTTGCGTGCGGGTGGCGTCCAGACCGCGTCGGCGACGCGGATGGGCTTCGGGATCAGCTTCAGGGCGTGGAAGCGGTCGGCGATCGCCTGCTGCTCGGCGGCGACGCGGTCGTTCATCGGGCCGATGAGGTAGTCGGTGCGGTCTACCGCGCGGCGCGTGGCGGCGAGCGGCACGCCGGTGCCCTTCGAGAGCAGGTCGGCGACCGCGCCGCGGTTCTCGCCGCACCAGCGCGCGACGCCCCCGAGCACGTCGATCACCTCGGAAAGCACCTCGCCGCGGCCCTCGGCGAAGGCGCGGCTCGCCAGGAAGAAGTTGTTTTGCCGGGCGATCTCCTTGGCGGTCGCGAGCACGCGGACGCCGTCGCCGCCTTCGGCGATGGCGTAGTACGGGTCCCAGATCGTCCAGGCGTCGATGCTGCCGCGCGAGAACGCCGCCGCGGCGTCGGCCGGCGCCAACGTCACCGGCTCGATGTCGGCATAGGTGAGGCCGGCCTTCTCCAAGGCGGCGACGGTGAGGTTGTGGGCGCTCGACGCCTTGGCGAAGGCGACGCGCTTGCCCTTCAGCTCGGCGAGCGTTTTGATCGCCGAGCCCTTCGGCAGCAGGATTCCCGAGCCGGAGCCGCCGGCCTCCTGCGCCGCGGCGTAGACGAGGCTCGATCGCGCGGCCTGCGCGAAGATCGGCGGGGCGTCGCCGGTCTGCCCGAAATCGATGCCATCGAGGGAGAGCGCCTCCAGCAACGGCGGCCCGAACGAGAACTCGACCCAGCGCACCGAATGGCCGAGTGGCGCCAGCCGCTCCTCGATGACGCCGCGCTGCTTGGCGACGACGAGGATGCCGTTCTTCTGGTAGCCGATGCGCAGGACGCCGGGCTCCGCGGCGCGCGCGGCACGGGACAGGGGCAGCGCCGCGGCGAAAGCCGTGGCGAGCAGGCGGCGACGGTCGAGCATCGCCGGCCTCAGCGTGCG
>NZ_VRUX01000943.1:0-1128 GCF_008039885.1 Methylobacterium sp. WL103 | reverse complement strand
GCGCTAGCCCGCGCCGTCGGGGGCGGCGCCGCCTCGCTGATGGCCTATGCCGCGGTGATCTGGGCGATGCGGCTCGGGGCGATGGGGCCGGTCTCGGCGCTGCGCGAGACCAGCGTCGTCTTCGCAGCACTTCTCGGCCGCTTCGTCCTGAAGGAACGCCTCACCGCCGGCCGAATCGTCGCCTGCCTCGTCATCGCGGCCGGCGCGGCGATGATCGGCCACGGCTGAGCCGAGGCGGCGGGTTCAGGTTCCGGGCTTGGCCAGCGCCCGGGGGGCGGGGCTGACGACGCTCGCCGCGTTGTTGCGGATCTCGTAGACGGCGAGCGCGCGGTCGCTGAGGCCGTCGGGGCGGAAGCGGAAGGTGCCGTCGATGCCCGAGAACCCGGAGCTCTTCGTCAGCGTCGCGTCGGCGAAGCGCTGGGTTCCGTATTGCCGCGCGAGCGCCGCCGTGAGCGAGACCGCGTCGTAGGCGAGCGAGGCGACCCGCGGCGGGCTGGTGCCGAACCGCGCCTGGTAGCGCCCGGCGAAGTTGCCGAAGCCGCCGGCGTCCGGCGCGGCGAACCGCCCCCCCTGCAGCGCCGGCAGGGCGAAGAGCCGCGGCTCGTTCCACACCGCCGTGCCGATCGGCCGGATACGCGACGGCGCGAAGCCCGCCTTGGTGAGCGCGGCCGCCACCGCCGGCAGCCCCTCGGCGGTCTCGGGCAGGAACAGGGTGTCGGCCTGCGCGCCGGCCCCGGTGATCAGGCCGCCGAGGCGGGCGATCGCCGGCTCCGACGCGCCGGGGACGTAGCGCTCGATGCCGACGAGGCGGGCGCCCTTGCGCGCCACCGCCTCGCGGAACTGCGCCTCGACGGCGTTGCCGTAGGCGTTCTCGGGGATCAGCGCGGCGAAGGACCGGCGCCCGCCCGACACCGATTCCTCGACGATCCGGTCGACCTCCGCCTGGGGCAGGAAGCTCAGGAGGTAGGTGCCGGGGGCGGCCACGCTCGCATCGGTCGAGAACGCGATCACCGGCTTGCCCGCGGCCCGCGCCGGCACGGAGGCGGCCGAGACGTTGGCGGCGAAGAGCGGGCCGAGCACCAGCTCGGCGCCCTCGGCGATGGCGCCGCTCGCCGCCTCGCGGGCGCC
>NZ_VRUX01000942.1:0-1132 GCF_008039885.1 Methylobacterium sp. WL103 | reverse complement strand
CGCCTCGACCGCGACCAGCACGGCGCCGAGCCCGGCGCCGACCAGAACCATCCGCCACGGCAGGGTGCCGTGGACGATGCCGGCGGCGATCTGCGAGGTCAGCGCCGCCTGCGGCGCGGGCATGGCGTTGGCGGCGTCCATGCCTTCACGCGGCAGCGAGCCGACGAAGCCATAGGCCTCGTAGAGCAGGGACAGGAGCGGCGCGACGACGGCCGCACCCACCGCGACGCCGACCACGAGCACCGCCTGCTGGCGCCACGGCGTGGCGTCGACGAGCTGGCCGGTCTTCAGGTCCTGCAGGTTGTCGTTGGCGATCGAGGCCATCGTGACGATGACCGCCGCCACGAGCAGCGCCATCGCGATGACGAAGCGGTCGCCCTCCGGGCCGGCGGAGCGGCCGATCAGCAGCGGCAGCAGCACCGCCGCCGCCATGGCGGTGAGGATGCCGATGCCGGAGATCGGGCTCGAGGACGAGCCGAGGAGGCCGGCGAGGTAGCCGCAGGTGGCGGCCATCAGGAAACCGAACAGCACCGCGAACACGGTGGCGGCGACGACGAGCACGGGCAGGCTTCCGCCGAGCTCGGCGCCGGACGCGAAGTTGGCGAACAGCCACGCCAGCGGCACGGTAAGCGCCAGCAGGGCGCCGCCGACCCAGGTGATCGGCAGGTCGCGCTCGCCCCGCGGGTGGTCGCGGCCGGGCAGGCCCGAGCCGTCCTTGCGCGCCGAGGCGAGCGCCGTCGCCACGCTGCCGAGGACCGGACGAGCGAGCGACCCGACCGTCCAGAGGCCGCCGACCGCAATGATGCCGGCCCCGATCAGCCGGACCTGGCCCGACCACACCGCCTCGGCCATCTCGGCGTGCGTCGCACCCTCACCCTGGCCGAGGGCGGTCAGGAGCGGCACGGCGACGCCCCAGGCGATCGCCACGCCGGTGAGCAGCGCCAGGCACGCGCCGATGCCGACGAGGTAGCCGACGCCGACCAGCGCCAGCGAGAAGCCGGTGCCCACGCGGAACACGGCGCCTCCGGCTGCGAGCGTCCCATGGACGCCGTCGGCGAGCACCCGGAAGCCGGTGGTCGCGAGCCCGATCGCGCCGGCGCCCGCCGCCGCTGCGAGGAGGTCGCGCAGGCCC
>NZ_VRUX01000941.1:0-1134 GCF_008039885.1 Methylobacterium sp. WL103 | reverse complement strand
CCCCCGACGCGGCCCTGGCCGACGCGCCCCAGCTCGACGTGCTGCACGTGCCCGGCGGCTTCGGCCAGGAGGCCCTGATGCGCGACGAGGCCGTGCTCGGCTGGATCCGCAGGCAGGCGGAGGGGGCCGGGCACGTCTTCTCGGTGTGCACCGGCGCCCTCCTCCTCGGCGGCGCCGGGCTGCTCAGGGGGCGCCGGGCGACGACGCACTGGAGCGCCTTCGCGCTGCTGCCGTATTTCGGCGCGCAGCCCGTCGACCGGCGCGTCGTGGTCGACGGGACCTGGGTGTTCGCGGCCGGCGTCACCGCCGGGATCGACGGCGCGCTGCGGCTTGCGGCCGAATTGCGCGGCATCGAGGTCGCCCAGGCGATCCAGCTCGGCATGGAATACGCCCCCGAGCCGCCCTTCGACAGCGGCACGCCGCGGACCGCCCCGGCCGCGATCCTGGAGCGGGCGCGCTCCGCCGTCGCCGAGATCACCGCGCGGCGGGAGGCCACCGCGCGCGGGATCGCCGCCGACCTCGGGATCGCTTTGCCCGCCGGCTAGGAGCCGGACGCGGACGCTTCGCTCGCGCGCCGGAACCCGGTGACAAGCCCGTCATCCGCGCCTATCTGGTCCGTCATGATGGATCAGGCCATGACCGACGCGCGACCGACCGAAACGAGACTGCGCATCGCGAAATTCGGGATCGGCGCCGTGGTGCGCCACCGGATCTACCCGTTCCGCGGCATCGTCTTCGATGTCGACCCGGTGTTCGACAACACCGAGGATTGGTGGCTGGCGATTCCCGAGGAGGCGCGTCCGCGCAAGGACCAGCCGTTCTACCACCTGCTCGCCGAGAACGCCGAGACCGAGTACGTCGCCTACGTGTCCGAGCAGAACCTGGTGCCCGACACCTCGGGGGAGAGCCTGCGCCACGCCGGCATCCCCGAGATGTTCGAGCGCGACCCCGGCGGCACCTACCGGATGCGCGACCGCACCGCGAACTGATCCTTTGCCACTTGGCGTTGCGACCGCTCCGGCGGCCGCGCCGACTACGCGCCGGTGACGTCGGCGCTCAGGCTCCGCCCGATTCCGGCCGCCTCCATCCGCGCCCAGGCGGCGGCGAGCGAACCGTCCCGGTCGATCGCCCGCG
>NZ_VRUX01000940.1:0-1135 GCF_008039885.1 Methylobacterium sp. WL103 | reverse complement strand
GCGCCGCGCCGACCCGGTCGGCGCGGCGCTTGTCTCGCCGCTCGGGCGATCTCACCTACGGCGCCATGGCCAGCGTGTTCGACGTCATCATCGTAGGCGTAGGCGCCGCCGGCATCGGGGCCGCGCGGCGGCTGGCGGCGCATGGCAAGGCGACGCTGCTGCTCGAGGCCTCGTCGTGCCTCGGGGGACGCGCCTTCACGCAGGATCTCGGCGGCCATCCGCTCGATTTCGGCTGCGAATGGCTCCACTCCGGCGACCGCAACGCCTGGGTCGGCATCGCCGAGGCCTCGGGCTTTCCCGTCGACCGCGGCGAGCCGCCATGGGCGAAGGCGCATCCGTCGCTGGCCCAGGACGCGGACGGCCAGGCGGCGGCGCAGCGGGCCTACGGCGACTGGGAGGAGCGGCTTCGCCTTGTCGCGGCGGGCAGCGACCGGGCGAGCGACGCCCTGGAGCCCGGCGGTCCCTGGAACGCCTACGTGCGCGCCATCGCCGGCTTCATGAGCGGCGTCGCACCCGAGGCGATCTCGGCCACCGACTATCTCGCCTACGACGACGCCGCGACGGGCCGAAACTGGCACCTGCCGCTCGGCTACGGCACGCTGGTCGCGGCCAGCCTGCCGTCCGCGACGACTCTGCGGCTCGCCACCCCCGCCGAGCAGGTCGACCTGACCGCGGACGGCGTCGCCGTCACCACGCGCGCCGGCACCGTCCGCGCCGGGGCCGCCATTCTCACCGTCTCGACCGCGGTGCTGGCCGGCGACGCGATCCACCTGCCCTCCGGGGTCGAGCCCTGGCGCGAGGCCGCCGCCGACCTGCCGCTCGGCCGCAACGAGAAGGTCTTCCTCGAGATCGGGCGCGAGGCCGCGTTCGCGCCGGACACGCACGTCTACGGCAACCTGCACGACCGACGAGCCGCCGCCTATTCGATCCGCCCCAACGGCTGGCCGGTGATCGAGGCGTTCCTCGGAGGCGAGGGCGCCCGCATCGTGGCGGAGGACGGCCCGGCCGCCGGCTTCGCCCACGTCTCAGCCGAGCTGGCCGCGCTGTTCGGAGGCGACATCGCCTCGGCGATCCGGCCGCTGGCGGCGACGTCCTGGAGCCGGATGGCCTCCGTCGGCGGCGCGTATAGCTGCGC
>NZ_VRUX01000093.1:0-11111 GCF_008039885.1 Methylobacterium sp. WL103 | reverse complement strand
GCTCGAAGGCCTGCGCAGGCGGAGGTGCGGGTGGCTCCGGGATCGGTGCCGGCCTCGCCGGGGGAACCGGTGCTGGAGCAGCCCGCGGTGAGACGACGGGAGGCGGTGCGGGCTCAGGCGCGGCCGATGAGGCACCGTAGTCGCGTTCGAGGCGCTCGATCGCGTTGTCCAGCGCCTGCCGTTCGAGGTCGATGTCCGCCTCGGGCAGGGGTGGGTCGAGCGAGCGGAGCTGGCCGATCAGGGCGTTCCGCGCGCGCTCGTAGACCGCCTTGCGCATGGCCGGCGTCCGGTCGGGCAAGGCGTCGAGCGCCCGCGCCAGCAACGGGTAGTAATCGGCCATGTCCTCTGGAATCCGCGTGTTCGCGGTCCGTGCGTCGCACGGACCGGACGATCAATCCTCGAAGGGATTGTGCATCAGTATGGTGTCGTCGCGCTCCGGCGAGGTCGAGAGCAGCGCCACCGGGCAGCCGATCAGCTCCTCGATGCGCCGGACGTACTTGATCGCCTGAGCCGGCAGCTCGGCCCAGGAGCGGGCGCCGGCAGTCGTTTCCGACCATCCGGGGATGGTCTCGTAGATCGGCTCCACGCGCGCCTGCGCCGCCTGGCTCGCCGGCAGGTGGTCGATCACCGCGCCGTCGAGGCGGTAGCCGGTGCAGACCTCGATCGTCTCGAACCCATCGAGGATGTCGAGCTTGGTCAGCGCGATCCCGTTGATGCCGGACGTCCGCACCGTCTGGCGCACCAGCACCGCGTCGAACCAGCCGCAGCGGCGCTTGCGCCCGGTGTTGACGCCGAACTCGCGGCCCTTCCGGCCGATGGTCTCGCCGATTTCATCGAACAGTTCGGTCGGGAACGGGCCCTCGCCGACGCGGGTGGTGTAAGCTTTTGCAATGCCGAGCACGTAGCCGATCGCGCCAGGGCCGAGGCCCGAGCCGGTCGCCGCCTGCGCGGCCACGATGTTCGAGGAGGTGACGAAGGGATAGGTGCCGTGGTCGACGTCGAGGAGCGCGCCCTGCGCCCCTTCGAACAGGATGCGCTTGCCGGCGCGCCGCTCCTCGTCGAGGAGCGCCCAGACCGGGCAGGCATAGGGCAGGATCGTCGGCGCGATCGCCTTCAATTCGGAGAGCAGCGCGGCCGCGTCCACCTCGGCGATGCCGAGGCCGCGACGCAGCGCGTTGTGGTGGGTCAGCACCCGCTCGATCTTGGCCGGCAGGGTGTCGGCGTCGGCCAGGTCCACCACGCGGATCGCGCGACGGCCGACCTTGTCCTCGTAGGCCGGGCCGATGCCGCGCTTGGTCGTGCCGATCTTCAGCCCGGCGTTGGCGGTCTCGCGAAAATGGTCGAGCTCGCGGTGCAGCGGCAGGATCAGCGTCGCGTTGTCGGCGATGCGCAGCGATTTCGGCGAGACCTCGACGCCCTGTGCCTGGATGCGGGCGATCTCGTCCACCAGGTGCCAGGGATCGACGACGACGCCGTTGCCGATCACAGAAAGCTTGCCGCCGCGCACCACGCCCGAGGGCAGGAGCGCGAGCTTGTAGGTGACGCCGTCGATGACCAGCGTGTGGCCGGCATTGTGCCCGCCCTGGAAGCGGACGACGATGTCGGCCTGCTCGGAGAGCCAATCGACGATCTTGCCCTTACCCTCATCGCCCCATTGGGCGCCTACGACGACGACGTTCGCCATGCGTGCCTTCTGACCCGTGGCCCGTTCGCGGGCGCACGGCGTTGCGCCGCGCGAGAGAAATCCCGTTGCCGTGAGGGTGTTTCCGCGATCCGGTCCGGGAAATCAAGCAAACCGCCCCGCCGGAGCCGAAGCCGTGGGGGATGGCTGCAGGGCCGAGCGCTATTTGGCCTCGGTGCCGGGCTTCTGACCCGGCAGTTCGCCCGGCTTGATCACCGGCATCGAACCGGCGTTCGGGTTCGGCGGCTCGACCACCATGCCCGGCGCCGCGTTGCCCGGCGGCTTGATGACGCCGTCGCTCTGCCGCAGCTTGTCGCTCAGGGTGGAATCGTGCGGCGGCGCGTCGGCGTTCGGGCGCACGCGCTCGGGCGGCGTCTGGTTCTGGGGGGGCAGCACTGGATCGGTGTCGCGACCCTTCAGCGGCGCATCGGGATTCTGGGCGAGCGCGGCCGTGGCGACCAGCGCGAAGACCGAGGCGGCGAGCCCCGTCAGGACTTTGGACAACGAAGACCTCCCTCTCGTTCACGATCGGGAAGCAAACACCGAGGTCGGGAAACCGTTCCTGTCGCCGGAAGTGCGACACCGCTCTGCATGTCGAAGAGCCTTGCGGCATGTCCGTCCTTCGGACGCCGTCGCCGACCCGAACCAACACGCGGCTCCCTCTCCCAGGGGGAGAGGGTTGGGGTGGGGGGCGTGCCGTATCCGGAGCGGCCACGCCCCTCATCCTGCCCTTCTCCCCATGGGAGAAGGGACCTGCGCCGTTTCAGGAAAGCTCGGGCGTGCGATGACCGTGGAAGGCGTGGCGGGCTGGGGGACGACCGAACCGCCGGCCTCAATCCCCCCGCGCCATCGCGATGTAGAGTTCGCGTAGGCGCCGGGCCACGGGGCCTGGGACGCCCTCCCCGATCGGGCGGCCGTCGATGGCGACCACCGGCATCACAAAGGCGGAGGCGCTGGTGTAGAAGGCTTCCGAAGCCGCGTGCGCCTCGTCGACGGAGAACAGACGTTCCTCCACCGTCAGGCCGGTCTCGGCGGCAAGCCGCATCACCGCCGCGCGGGTGATGCCGGGCAGGAGCGCGGTGGAGAGCGGGCGGGTGACCAGGCGCCCGTCCTTGGTGGCGATGAACGCGGTGGAGGACGATCCCTCGGTGACTGCGCCGTCCTCGACCATCCAGGCCTCGGCCACGCCAGCCTCGGCCGCCGCCTGCTTGGCAAGCACCTGCGCCAGCAAAGCCACCGACTTGATGTCGCGGCGCTTCCAGCGAAGATCCTCGACCGTGACGACCTTGGCGCCGGTCTCGGCCAGCGTGTTGGCGATCACGGTCTTGGCCTGCGTGAACATCATCACGGTCGGCGGCGTGTCGGCGGGCGGGAAGGCGAAGTCGCGCTCGTACACGCCGCGCGTCACCTGCATGTAGACCAAACCCTCGACGACGCCGTTCTTCGCGACGAGCTCCGTCTGCAGCCGCTCCCATTCCGCCGCGTCGTGCGGGTTGCGGATGCCGATCTCGCCAAGCGACCGGTCGAGGCGGGCGAGATGCGCTGCGTTGTCGACGAGGCGCCCTTCGATGATCGCCGAGACCTCGTAGATCCCGTCCGCGAACAGGAAGCCGCGGTCCATCACCGACACGCGGGCCTGGTCGAAGGGGAGGAACTCCCCGTTGAGGTAGACGATGCGGGGTGACGCCACGGCGGATGCCTCGTGTTCGGGACGTATGATGAACCTGCCTCAAGCAGGATTCGTGCGGGTCGCTCAGCTGTCGCCGAACACTCGTGAGAAGATCGTGTCTACGTGTTTGAAGTGGTAGCCGAGATCGAAGCATTCCTCGATCTGCTCGGGCGACAACGCGGCGGCGACCTCGCTGTCGGCCTTGAGCAGGGCGAGGAAGTCGCCCTGCCCACGCCAGACCGGCATCGCGTTGCGCTGAACCAGCCGATACGCATCCTCGCGGCTGACCCCCGCCTGGGTCAAAGCGAGCAGCACCCGCTGCGAGTGGACCAAGCCGCCGAGGCGGTCGAGGTTCTTCTGCATCTGAGCCGGGTAGATCAGCAGCTTGTCGATCACGCCGGTCATGCGCGCCAGCGCGAAGTCGAGGGTGACGGTGGCGTCCGGTCCGATCATCCGCTCCACGGAGGAATGTGAGATGTCGCGCTCATGCCAGAGCGCCACGTTCTCCATCGCCGGCATCGCGTAGGAACGCACCATGCGGGCAAGGCCGGTGATGTTCTCGGTGAGCACGGGGTTGCGCTTGTGCGGCATCGCCGACGAGCCCTTCTGCCCTTCCGAGAAGAACTCCTCCGCCTCGAGAACTTCGGTGCGCTGCAGGTGGCGGACCTCGATCGCCAGGCGCTCGAGCGACGAGGCGACGACGCCGAGCGTCGCGAAGAACATCGCATGGCGGTCGCGCGGGATGACCTGGGTCGAGACCGGCTCGGGCGTCAGCCCCATCTTCTCGGAGACGTAGGCCTCCACCCGCGGGTCGATGTTGGCGAAGGTGCCGACGGCGCCCGAGATCGCGCAGGTGGCGATCTCCTCGCGCGCCAGGACCAGCCGCGCACGGTTGCGCGCGAACTCGGCGAAGGCTTGGGCGAGCTTGAGGCCGAAGGTCACCGGCTCGGCGTGGATGCCGTGCGAGCGGCCGATCGTCGGGGTGAGCTTGTGCTCAAGCGCGCGGCGCTTGAGGGCGGCGAGCAGCGCGTCCACGTCGGCGATGAGGATGTCGGCGGCACGCACGAGCTGCACGTTGAGGCAGGTGTCGAGCACGTCCGACGAGGTCATGCCCTGGTGGACGAAGCGCGCCTCCGGCCCGACGATCTCGGACAGGTGCGTCAGGAAGGCGATGACGTCGTGCCTCGTCACCGCCTCGATCTCGTCGATGCGGGCGACGTCGAACACCGCGTCGCGGCCCTTCTCCCAGACCTTGTCGGCGGCCGCCTTCGGCACGACGCCGATCTCCGCCAGCGCGGTCGTGGCGTGCGCCTCGATCTCGAACCAGATGCGGAAGCGTTCTTCCGGCGACCAGATCGCCGTCATCGCGGGGCGGCTGTAGCGGGGGATCATCGGCGTCTCGTCTACGGGCTGGTCCGAGCCGCGCGCCTAGCATGGGCCGCCGGGCGGCTCAACGCGCGGTGGCCGCCCGCCGGAACGGAGGATGGCCGACGTCAGCGTTGCAACTTGGACACAGACTGTAACGATCGGAAACAATCTGGAACGGATCCAGGATGAAAACCGCAAGGACTTTGCGCAATGCCGAGGGCGGTTTAGCGCAGACGTTGTAGTCGTTCTTAGAACGAGTGCAAAACATCACGGCTTAGTCTTGCGTCGTATCCCTTGTCCTGTTCGCGATTGCGCGTAGAGCCGCAATAGCGCCCCCGAAGCATTCGTGGGCTCGCGAACCAAGAACTACGACATCGGGACCCGTCATCATGCAGATCGCACCTTCGCCGCGCCTCCTGGCCGCGCTTCTCGGCTCGTCGTTCCTTATCGCGCCGGCGGTTGCACAAGTCGTCCCAGCACAACCGGCGCCCGCCGGCGAGGCCAACGTGACCCTGGACCAGCTCAGCGTCGAGGGCCTGAACGGCAACACCGTCGGCTACCTCACCAAGCGCACCCGGAGCGCGACGAAGACCGACACCGCCCTGATCGACACGCCGCAATCGATCACCATCGTCACGCGCGGGCAAGTGCTGGACCAGAACTACCAGAACCTCACCGAGCAGCTGCGCTTCGTGCCGGGCGTGATCCCGGCCCAGGGCGAGAGCAACCGCGACCAGCTTATTATCCGCGGGCAGAACACCAGCGCGGATTTCTACGTCAACGGCGTCCGCGATGACGTGCAGTACTTCCGCGACCTGTACAACATCCAGCGGATCGAGGTGCTGAAGGGCCCCGATTCGCTGATCTTCGGCCGTGGCGGCGGCGGCGGCATCGTGAACCGCGTCCTGAAGGTGGCGGACGGTTACCGCGTCCGCGAGATCGTGGCCGGCGGCGGCCAGTTCGGCGACAAGCGCGTCGCGTTCGACGTGGGCGACCGGATCAGCGACAGTGTGTTCTTCCGCCTGAACGCCGTCGCCGAGGATTCGGGCACCTTCCGCCAGTTCGGCGACCTGCATCGCTACGGGCTGAACCCGACGGCGACCATCGTCATCGATCCGCAGACGACGTTGAAGTTTTCGTATGAGTACTTCCATGACGACCGGTTCCCCGATCGCGGCATCCCCTCGCAATTCGGCCGGCCCTACCGCTACCGCGACAACCTGCGGACGTTCTTCGGCAACCCGGACGTGAACTTCACCAAGGTCGACGCCAACATCGCCACCGCGATCCTCGACCACCGGTTCGATTCGGGGGTCGAGCTGCACAGCCAGCTTCGCTTCGCCGACTACGAGCGGTACTACATCAACACGCTGCCCGGCGGCGCCGTGAACAACGCCGGCACCTCGGTGTCGATCACCGGCTATCGCAACGAGACCGACCGCCGAAACTACTTCAACCAGAACGACTTCACCTACCGCTTCCAGACCGGCGACATGCGCCACACCCTGCTCGGCGGCTTCGAGCTCGGCTACCAGGAAGGCGTGGTGTTCCGCCAGTCGGCGTTCTTCAACAACATCGCCACCAGCATCACCGTGAACCCGCTGGCGCCGATCACCCGCATGCCGATCACCTTCCGCAACAACGGCACGACCGACGCGAACGCGCGCTACAACCTTGGGCTCGCGGCGGTCTACGCGCAGGACCAGATCGACGTGACCGACTGGCTCCAGGTCGTCGGCGGCCTTCGCTACGACCACTTCGATTTCCAGAACGACAACCGCATCCTCAAGCAGAGCTTCAACCGTGTCGACGACCTCGTCTCGCCGCGCGCCGGCATCGTGCTGAAGCCGCTCGCGAACCTCGCGATCTACGGCAGCTACAGCGTCTCGTACCTGCCCTCCTCCGGCGACCAGATCGGCAACTTCACGCCGGGGCTCGTCATCGCCCAGCCGGAGAAGTTCGAGAACACCGAGGTCGGCGTGAAGTACGATGTCTCGCCGACGTTCCAGCTCACCGGCGCGATCTACAACCTCGACCGCCTCAACCAGCGCCTGGCCGACCCGAACAACCCGGGCTTCTTCATCCTCTCGGGCAAGACCAACACCCAGGGCCTGGAGATCGGCGCCAACGGCTACGTCACCGACTGGTGGCAGGTCGCGGGCGGCTACGCGCTGACCGACGCCCGCATCGACAGCGCCACCTCGGCGACGATCGTCAAGGGCAACACCGTCGGCCTGGTGCCGATCAACGCCTTCACCCTATGGAACAAGTTCGAAGTGACGAAGCAGTTCTCGGTCGGCGTCGGCGTGCTCAACTACACCCACACCTTCGCCGCGTCGGACAACACCGTCCGCCTGCCTGGCTACACCCGCATCGACCTGGGGCTGTTCTACCAGGTGAACGAGTTCGTGCGGGCGCAGGTGAACATCGAGAACCTGTTCGACCGGCGCTACATCGCCACCGCCGACAACAACAACAACATCTCGCCCGGCGCGCCGCGCACCATCCGTGCACAGGTGGTCGCACGGTTCTGATGGACGGCGCGCGCTTCGGGGCGGGGCCGGCGGGGCGTCTCCCGTCCTGACCCGACCCGACCCGACCCGGCGCGGGCGCAGGATCCCGAGCGGCGTGCAAGTGCGGAGGCAGGGCTTCGCACTGGTTGTACAGTGACAGATTGTAAACCCAAAATCGGGCATCCTGTCATCGCACCCCGCGCGCCTATCGGAATACAATCATGCGCCATCTGGCCGACATGAAGATCATCTTCAAAGTCGCAATCCCCTTCTTCCTGATCGCCCTGGTCACGCTCGGCATCGGCCTCTACGCCCGGACGATCCTCCTCGACTCGGCGCGGCAGACGCGAAGCCTGGTCGACGTCCAGGCGGCGCGCCTCGAAAGCATCCTGAGCATCCGGATCGCCGTGAACGAGGCCTCCGTCCAGGCTCGGAACATCATCATCGAGACCCGTCAGGAGGAGAAGTCCGCCTACAAGGCGCGCTACGACGACGCCGTGAAGACCAGCCTCGACCTCGCCGCGAAGCTCATCGCGATGTCCGACACGCCCGAGCGCAAGGCGGCGAACCAGAAGCTGGCCGACACTTTGACCGAGTTCTTCGCGGTGACGGACCAATCCAACGTCCTCGGCCTCAAGAATGCGGGCGACGCGGCCAGCGCGATGCTCCTGCGGGAGGGGGTGGTACTCCGCATGAAGGTCCGCGACATGGTCCAGCCGCGGGTCGAGCTGCTGACGAACGAGCTCCGCAAGGCTCGCGACAACGCCGAGGCCTCCGCCGCAAGCGCCAGCGCCACGCTGATCACCGCGACGGCGGCGGGCTTGCTCGGCACCCTCGCGCTCGCCTGCACCATCGTCGTATTCGGCATCACCCGGCCTCTGGGGTCCTTGGTGAACGTTCTCCAGGGCATGGCCAAGGGCGACGTCGACGCCACGATCCGGGCGGCCGACCGCGGCGACGAGATCGGCGCCGTCGGCCGTGCGGTGGAGGGCATCAAGGCGATGGTGGCGCAGAAGGCCTCCGAGCAGGCCGAAATCAAGCGCATCGCCGACGAAGCCGCCGGCGCCGAGCGCAAGCGGACGATGGTCGCCCTCGCCGACGGCTTCGAGCAGGCGGTCGGCGGCATCATCGGCATGGTCTCGTCTTCCGCGACCGAGCTGCAGGCCACCGCCCAGACCATGACGGCGACCGCGACCGAGACCGCGAACCAGTCCATCACCGTGGCCGCCGCCGCGGAGGAGGCCGCCGCCAACGTCCACACGGTGGCCGCGGCCGCAGAGGAGCTCGGCTCCTCGGTCCAGGAGATCAGCCGGCAGGTCGCCGGCTCGTCCGACCTTGCCCGGACGGCGGTGGGCGAGGCCGACCAGACGCTGCATCTGGTGGAGGCCCTGAGCCAGGCCTCCGCCCGGATCGGAGACATGGTCGGCCTGATCTCCAACATCGCCAGCCAGACCAACCTCCTGGCGCTCAACGCCACGATCGAGGCGGCGCGGGCCGGCGAGGCCGGCCGCGGGTTCGCGGTCGTAGCGAGCGAGGTCAAGGAGCTGGCCGGCCAGACGGCCCGGGCCACGGAGGAGATCGGCACCCAGATCGGCCAGATCCAAGGGGTGACGGGCCAGGCCGTCACCGCCATCGGCTCGATCGCGGCGCGCATCCGCGAGATCAACGAGGTCGCCGCCTCGATCACCGCCTCCGTCGAGCAGCAGGGCGCGGCGACCCAGGAGATCGTCCGCAACGTCGCCCAGGCCTCGACCGGGACCACCGAGGTGACCAGCAACATCGCCGGCGTGGCGCAGGCCTCAGAGGAAACCGGCGCTGCCGCAAACGAGGTGCTGTCGGCGGCCTCCGAGCTGTCGCGCCAATCCGAGCACCTCGGGAGCGAGGTCGATCGGTTCCTGCGGACCGTCCGCGCCGCCTGAAGGCGTCGTCACGACATCCCGGGCGGCGGCCGACGCCGCCCGGATTTTCGGACTGCGCGAAGGCGCACCGCCCGAGCAGCCCTCGACGTCCGAAACGGCCGCCTACTCCGCCCGCACCCAGCCCTGCGGCATCAGCCGTTCCTGCGGCAGGAACCGCGCCTTGTAGTCCATCTTGCGCGAGCCCTCGACCCAGTAGCCGAGGTAGAGGTACGGCAGACCCATCTCGCGGGCGCGGCGAATGTGGTCGAGGATCATGTAGGTGCCGAGGCTCCGGTGCGCCTCCGCGGGGTCGTAGAACGAGTAGACCATCGACAGGCCGTCGGAGAGCACGTCGGTGAGGCACAACGCCACCAGCCCGCCGACGCCGCGGCCGTGGATCGCCGTGTCCGGCCCGCGGCGGCGATAGGCCACGAGGTGGGTGTCGACGTGGCTGTCCTCGATCATCATCGCGTAGTCGAGCACCGTCATGTCGACCATGCCGCCGTCGCCGTGGCGGGCGTCGAGGTAGCGGCGGAACAGGGCGTACTGCTCCGAGGCCGGGCGGTTCGGCTCCGCCGTGCCGACGAGGTCGGCGTTGCGGGAGAGGATGCGGCGCTGGCTGCCGCCGGGCGCGAAGTCGGCGACGACCACGCGCACCGAGACGCAGGCTCGGCAGGTCTCGCAGGCGGGGCGGTAGGCGATGGTCTGCGAGCGGCGGAAGCCGCCCTGCGTCAGGATCTCGTTGAGGTCGCGGGCGCGTCGTCCGACGAGGTGCGTGAACACCTTTCGCTCCTCCTGGCCCGGCAGGTAAGGGCAGGTCGACGGCGCCGTCAGGTAGAATTGCGGTGTGTCGCGCGGATGGCTCGTCACGCTTCGCGCTGCCCTCTCGCCACGGGTTCCTGCGCCGGGCCGCGATCCGCAGTGTAACGCGGCCGCGGCCGCGCTCAATGGGTTGCCGGCAATCCCGCGGCGACATTTTCGCCGGGGCCGCCGCCGGGGAAGGCGACGCCGCGGCGGAGGTTCGCGGCTTATACCAGACCGCGATGAGCCCGACTCATCGAGGTCCGGCCCCCGCGACTGCGGGGCGGCGGCAATCCGCCGGACCTCATGGGTTCCTACCCATGAAACTTGGTATTAGCCGGCGCGGACGACCGCGAGGCCGAGGAGCACGTCGTGGCCGAGGCGCCGGTCAGCGCGGACGAGCCCGAAGGCGAGGTCGAGGAACCACAGCAGGAAGGTCGAGACCGCCACGTAGAACAGCAGCGCGTGCACGGCGGCGGTGAGGATGTCCACCGGCCGCCCGCTCTCGGGCGCGACGACGCGCAGGCCCATCATCCGCATGCCGAGCGTGCTCTGGCGCGACCCGCCGACGGTGATCGCGCTGTAGATCACGCCGCTGGCCGGCAGGATCGCGAACAGGGCCCAGCCCAGGCCGAAGGTGACCACGCCGACGAAGGCGATCGCGACCGACAGCAGGGCGGTGAAGCCGAGGATGAACAGGATGTCGAGCATGTAGGCGACCGTGCGCCCGCCGAGGCTGGCGCGGACGGCCGGCATCGCCACCGGCGGGAGGTAGCCGGGCGCATCGAACGGGCGGGCGTATTCGGGACGGGGGTTCAGCATGGCGGTGGTCTCGCGTGACGTCGCTGGTCCGTCACATGGGAAGTGCCCGAGCCCCCCTCAAGGCCGGGGCGCTCGCGCGCCGTCATGGCGCCTTCGGCTTCGGCTCCTGAGCGTCCGGGCTGTCGAGATAGTAGCGCTTGAGCAGGTAGAGGGAGGACTCGGACAGCGCCTTGCGATCGGTGGAGACGCCCTCGAGCACTGCGCCGGCGTTGAAGCGGCACAGGGCGAAGTGGGGCTGGTTGCCCAGCACGTAGTCGACGCGGACGCTGTCGGGGGCCGAGCCGGTGCCGGCCCGCAGGATGCGCACCGCCGTCTCGTCCGGCACCAGCGCCGGCACCGCGCGGCGGCAGGTGTCGAGG
>NZ_VRUX01000939.1:0-1135 GCF_008039885.1 Methylobacterium sp. WL103 | reverse complement strand
GGGTGGTGGCGGGCAGGGGTCATGGCGCCGGCACCCTGGGGCGGGTTCGGCGACCGTGCAAGCCTTCCCGGCGGCCCGAGCAGGTTCACGGCGTCTCTTGCGGGCTCATCGCGTCTCTTGCGGGCTCATGGCGTCTCTTGCGGGCTCATGGCGTCTCGGCGCGCCTCGAGGTTCTGCCACACGATCAGCGCGGGCAGGCCGAGCACCACGTCGGGCACGCGCTTGGCGAGGGACAGGGCGATGGCGGTGCCCGGATCGATCCCGAACAGGGCGCCGACGAGCACGAACCCGCCTTCCTGCACGCCGAGCCCGCTCGGGATCGGGAAGGCCGCCGACTTGATCGCCTGGCTCAGGGCCTCGATCACCAGCACCTCGGAGAGCGTGACGCCCTCGACGCCGATGCAGGCGAGCACGATCGCGATCTCGGCGGCGCCCAGCGTCCAGGCGAGCGCGTGCAGCAGGATCGATTGCAGCAGCCGTGCGCGCCGGCCGCGCCCCCAGACCGCGTCGAGGGCATCCTGCACGCTGCCGCCCGCGCTGCGCGCCGGTTCGGTCTCGCGCACGAAGCGGCGCGAGAGCGCCCCGAGGCGGGCCTCGACGAAGCGCGCCGCGCCGGTGCGCTGGAAGGCGAAGAAGGCGGCCAGCACGAGGCCGGCGACCGCGAGCGCCCTGAAGACCCAGCTCGCGAGTTCGGCCGCCGGCTCGCCCTGGACCTGCATCAGCAAGCCGGCGCCGAGCAGCGCGAACAGCGCCTGGGTGCCGACCTGGAACAGCATGTCGGCGAGGATCGAGGCCGCGGCGAGCGGGCCGGCCACGCCCCAGAAGGTCAACAGCCGGCCGCCGACCACGTCGCCGCCGACGGAGGCGACGGGTAGCAGCACGTTGATACCCTCGCGCACGAACCGCAGGGTGGCGAAGGCGCCGAAGCCCGCCGGCGACAGGCGATCGAGGATGCGCTGCCACGCCAGCGCGCAGAGCAGCACGATCGCCGCCCGCATCGTCACGACGCCGGCGAGGCCGAAGATGCCGATCCGGCCGAAGGCGTCGGCGACGGCGCCGAGATCGTTGGTGGCGACGAGCCAGATCGCGAGCCCAAGGCCGAGCACGGTGCCGACGCCTTCGGCCGGATCGGCAT
>NZ_VRUX01000938.1:0-1139 GCF_008039885.1 Methylobacterium sp. WL103 | reverse complement strand
GAGGGCCGCCCGCGCGCGATCGAGGCCGCCCGCATCGAGGACCCCGCTCTCGGCGAGGCCTTCGACGAAGGCCCGCGCCGCATCGCCCCGGTCGCGCTCGGGGGCGCGCCGGTCCGGCCGCGCCCGCACGGGCCGGCTCTTCGATCCCCAGACGTCCAGCATCGCCACGGCACCCCGGCGTACCGGATCCCGCACCGCGGCAGGCAGGTCGCACCGCGGCAGGCAGGTCGGCATCGCGCTTAAGCGAATGGAAACACCGCAGGCTTAACATTTCTTGCAGCGGACGCTTCGTGCCGCGCAGCGGGACGAGCCGTTTGAACCTCTCAGGCGTCTTCCGGCCCGATCTGGGCCTGCGCGCGCGGCTCCGCGGCTCCGCCCTGCGCCCGAGCCTCGACGAGGCGTCGCGTCTGCTCGGTCTCACCGACCCGCGCCTCGACCGGGAACCCGGCCCCCTGACGATCGGCCTCGGCGTGCCGGGCACCACGGCGCTGACGGTGATCGACCAGCGCGGCGAGACGCCCCGGACCTATCACCTCGACGCCGAGGCGGAGGACCTCGCGGAGCGGCTTGCGGCGATCCGCGGCGGCCGGCCGGGCCTGAACGTCCGCATCCGGGTCGACCCCGCCTCCTGCTTCATCCGCACCCTGACCCTGCCGAGCGCGGCGCTGCCGCGGATGCGCGCCGTCCTCGCCCAGGAACTCGAGGCGGCGACGCCGTTCCGCAGCGAGGCCGTGCACGGCGACTGGTACGTGGAGGGCGAGGATGCGGAGACCGCCACGCTCCGCGTGCGCCACGTCGTCCTGAAGCGCGCCCGCCTCGCGCCGCTGCTCGGCACCCTCGACCGGGCCGGCCTGCAGCTCGATGCGATCGTCGTCGGGGCGGCCGAGGACCGCACCATGCCCCTCGACCTGCTCAGCGACGGGCACCGCGCCTTGCCCGGCTTCCTGCGCGGGGCCGGCGCCGGCAACCTCGCCCTGGTCGGCGGGGCGCTGTTGCTGATGGTCGTCGCCTTCCTGTCGCTCCGCGCGCAGCAGGAGGCGACGCTCGCCGGCCTCGACGAGGCGTTCCTGGCCGCCCGCCGCGCGGCCGGGCCGTCGGCGAAGCCGCTGGTCCAGGCGGGCACCGCCGCGATCCTGGCC
>NZ_VRUX01000937.1:0-1140 GCF_008039885.1 Methylobacterium sp. WL103 | reverse complement strand
GCGGACGCTCCGGGCAGCCCGAAGCGTCAGTGCCCGGCCGGCGTCGACCCGGCGGTGGCGAGGCTGCGGCGGCTCTCGGCCTGGCCGCTGACCTCGCCGAAATACTTGGTCGAGTCGCCGAGCTGCACCGAGGGCTGGCAGTACGGGGTGCAGGAATACGAGTTCCGCTCCTCGGCGCCGCGCTGGACGGTGATCACCGATGTTTGGGAGGCCTCGACCCGGATCGTCGTCTCGGCCAGCATCGCGCCGGCCGCGTCGAGGGCGATCAGGTTGGTCGCGCCGAAGCTCTTGCCGGTCAGCACCAGCACGCCGTTCTTCTGCAGCGTCACGTCGGCGATGATCGGGTTGCCGACGATCACCGTCTGCGTCCGCTCCGGCAGGCGCATGACCTTGGCGTTGTCGACCACCACCGTGACGACCGGCAGCGTCTCGGCGCTCAGCGCCGGGGCTGCTGTGACGAGCAACGCGACGGCAAGGGCCGCGCTCGGCAGGCGCTTGGCCTTGAAAGCATGTCGGGAGAGGCGGGGCGGGGTCGGGCGCATCGGCTGTTCGAACTCATCCATACGCTGGGGTGCGGGGCCGAGGCGTCGCCGCCGCAGGCAGGTGCGGTGCTACGGAGCTGGCGACCCGCTCGTCACAAGAGACAACACGGATTTGGTGAAAGAAGCGCTAAAGCGGCCGGCACGGTTCTCGCCAAATCTTACGCTTTCTTCACCATGCCGAAGGTCTTGGCCTCGATGACCGCTTTCGCGGACCGATTTAACCGAATGGCAAGGCGAGGCGGCCATTCTTCGTCTGCCGCCGATCGAAACAGCAGATCTTCGACGGTTCACCTCGCAAGTGTTTCGACCAAGGATCACAACCATGAAGACCATGTTCAAGAAGTTCGCTTCCGACGAGTCCGGCGCCACCGCCATCGAATACGGCATGATCGCCGCCCTCGTCGCCGTGGTCATCATCGGCTCCCTCAAGCTCCTGGGCAGCAAGCTGACCACGACCTTCAACGGCGTCGCCGCCAACCTCGTCCAGTAAGTCGGCGTCGCAACCGCTGGAAACGGCGCAGTCGGCGGCATCCGCCCGATCCCCGGCGCCTCATGGAAGGCGGCCGGGGGATCGGGCGGCGAGGACGCCGGGCCGCCC
>NZ_VRUX01000936.1:0-1145 GCF_008039885.1 Methylobacterium sp. WL103 | reverse complement strand
GCAGGTCGCCCATGGTCCGTTCCAGGCTCGCCAGCGACGGGTCGCCGCTGCGGGCGTCGAGCCGGTCGGCCAGCGACACGACCTGCTTCTCCAGGGCGTCGAGGCCGTCGTCGCCGGTGCGGGCGCCGACGCGGTCGACCTTGTCGGCGAGGTTGCGCAGCATCGCGTGGATCGATGCGACGTCGCCGCCCGGCATCGCCGGCTGGCGCAGGGATTCGCCCAGGCTTTCGCCGAGTCCTTCGAGCCGCCCGATCAGGTCGCCCACCGGTTGAGCGCTGACGCGGTCGACCTTGTCGGCGAGCGCGTCGATCCGCCCGAGGATCGCCTTCGAGCTGGCTGCGTCGGCGCCGCGCGCGCCGGCCTGCATCGCGTCGAGCTTCGAGGCGATCGCATCGATCTGGTTGACGAGGGCCGGCGAGGTGGGAGCGCTGGCGTTGAGTCCGCTGCGGATCTCCTCGAGGAGCGGACGCAGGGCGGTGTCGCTGCCTGCGCTCGCGGCCTTCTGAAGCTGGACGATCTGCGCGCTGATCGCCTGGACGCCGGCGGCGAGGCTCTGGATCCGCTCCGGCCCGGCGAGCGCCGCGATCAGGCGGCGGATCTCCTCCAGCTCGCCGAACAGGTTCTTCAGCGCGTCGTCGTCGACCGAGCTGCCGCGCCCGGCGGCGGCCGCGTCGAGGCGGGTCGCCAAGCGCTCGACCTCGCTGGCCACGCGGGTGTGGACGTTCTCGCTCACGTCGTCGGCGAGGCGCTCGACCTGCAGGCGGATCATCTCCATCGGCTCGGCGATGGCGGCCAAGTCGGCCGGCGCCCCGACGCGCTCGACGCCGCTGGCCAGCGAGATCACCGCCTGCTCCAGGGCGCCGAGGTCGCGGCGCGTGGCCAGATGGCCGATCGATTCGCGCAGGCGATGGGTCTCGCGCCGAAGCTCGGAGACCGCGGTCTCGGTCGCCGCGTGATCCTCGACGGTGGCGTCGAGGCGGCGGGCGAGGTCCTCGCGCATGGCGGCGACGACGCTGGCGCCGGAGCCCGAGCCGGAAACGGAGCCTTCGCCGAGCTCGCGCTGGCGCAGGCGGATGTCCTGGACGGCGTCCTGGATCTCGGCCGCAGCCGGGCGGCCGCGCCGGCCCGGGGGGGGGGGGGGGGGG
>NZ_VRUX01000935.1:0-1145 GCF_008039885.1 Methylobacterium sp. WL103 | reverse complement strand
GTGGCGGCGCCCGCGCCACGCCGCTTCACCCCGAGCGTGGTGGAGGGCGGGCGCGCCAAGGCGGTGCCGCCTCGGCCGACGACGCAGATGGTCGATGACAGCGGTCGCTCCGTGTCGATCCCGGTGATGGGCCGGATCGCCGCCGGAACTCCGATCTCGGCGATCCAGAACCAGAGCCACGCGATCACCATGTCGCCGGACTTCCTCGCCGGCGGCGAGCACTACGCACTGGAGGTCCGCGGCGATTCGATGGTCGAGGCCGGCATCCTCGACGGCGACCTCGTGGTGATCCGCAAGCAGGACACCGCCAACACCGGCGACATCATCGTCGCGCTGATCGACGATGAGGAGGCGACGCTGAAGCGCCTGCGGCGGCGCGGCTCGTCGATCGCACTGGAAGCGGCCAACCCCGCCTACGAAACCCGCGTGCTCGGGCCGGATCGCGTCCAGATCCAGGGGCGGTTGGTCAGCCTCGTCCGCCGTTACTGAACCGTCTCCGCCGGCATCTCGGCGTCGGGGCCGTCCGCGGCCGGGTCGTCGGGCGCCGGTTCGGTCCGCGGATTCGGCGGCGCCATGCCCTGGAAAGGTACGTACTTCGGCTTGATCTCGCCGGGTAAAGGCGATTCTGGCGCCGGCTGGTCGGCTGGCTTGGCCGGCACGCGGGCTTGGGCCGGTCGCCACGGCAGCGTCCGCCCCGGCTCGCGGGTCCGACTCACCGTGAAGCCGTCCGGCTGCAGGCGGATCGCCACCGCGCCGTGGGCGGCGAGGTAGGCGCGATCGATGACGAGGGCTGCGGCGCAGCCGGGCGGCGCGGAGAGCGGCGTGATCAACACCGCGGCGTTGGCGCAATCCTGGGCGAAGCCGCGGCGGTCCTTCAGGAGCGCCACCGCGCGGCCATCGGCGAGCCGTAGGACGCAACCGATCCGGTCACACGTAGCGCCCCCGGTCGCCTGCGCGCCGGTCCGGCCGTCGCCGTCGGCCTTCAGCCATTGCTCCAGCACGAAGTTCGACGGCTTGCCGAGGGCGACGAGGCTGCCGTCGATCCGGCGCACCGCGGCACCGCTGCCCTGGCGATCGACGTAGATTTCGAAGCGTGCCGGCGCCGTCGCGAGGCCGAGCCCCAGCAGCGCCGGCGGCAGGGCGAG
>NZ_VRUX01000934.1:0-1146 GCF_008039885.1 Methylobacterium sp. WL103 | reverse complement strand
CGCGTGCAGGCCGTGGCCGAAGCCGACGACCCGGCGCAGGCTCGACCGGCGAAGGTCGGCGCGCGCGTCGCCGGGCAGCAGCGCGACCAGGGTCCGGCTCAAGCCGCGCACCTCGACGATGAGCGCCCCCCAGGCCTTCCGGGCCTCCCACCAGCGCTCGTAGCAGGCGTTGTTACGGAAGCTCAGGAAGATCGACAGCGCCAGCCCGATCAGGGTGAAGGGCCCGATCCCCGCCGTCACCGGGAATTTCTCCGGGACGCGCTGCTCGACGGCGACCACCAGGGCGGCGAAGGCCGTCAGCCCGAGGACCTTCAGCGCGACCCGCGGCAGGATCGAGCCGCGCAGGGTGAACAGGATGGCGAAGAGGTTGGGGCGCGGGCGAACGATCATGGACGGCAGGCTTAGCCGTCCGGGTCGCCCCCGTCATCGGCCGCGCGTCCCCTGCGAGCCGACGCACGGCCATGATCCCGTCATGTTCGGAGCGGATTGGCGGGCCTGAGAGATCGTGCACGCCGACGGGCCAAGGCCACGCAGCCGGCGCGCGGCAAGGAGTAATGGGTATGACGGTTCGACGGATCGGCGCGGGAATCGGCGCCTGGGCCGGACGTGCGATGGCGCTGGCGATGCTGACCGGCGTCGCCCATGCGGCGACGCCTGCGGACCCGAGCGGCACGTGGCTCACCGAGGACGGGCGCGCCCGCATCCGGGTGGAGAAGTGCGGCCCGAGCAACAAGAGCCTGTGCGGCTACGTCGTGTGGCTGAAGGTGCCGCTTAACGACAAGGGCCAGCCGCGGGTCGACTTCAAGAACCCCGACGCGAGCAAGCAGGCCCGCGCCTCGCTCGGCCACCAGCTCATCATGGGGCTGAAGCCGAACGCCGACGCCCACTACGAGGGCAAGATCTACAATTCCGAGGACGGCAAGTCCTACGACGTGACGATCTGGTCCGACACGCCGGAGGAACTCACCGTCCGCGGCTGCCTGATCGCGTTCCTGTGCAAGTCGCAGACCTGGAACCGCGTGACCGACGTGGTCGCCGGCCAGATGACCGGGCCGACCAACGGCCCGGGCGGCCCGCGCACCGATCCGGAATACATGGCCGGCAAGCCCGCCGCGACCGGCGCGAACGCGGCCAAGCCCCCCGCGC
>NZ_VRUX01000933.1:0-1150 GCF_008039885.1 Methylobacterium sp. WL103 | reverse complement strand
GTACCGGAGGGGGGCGTCTCGGGCTCGCCGGCGATCGGCTGAAGGTCGGCGCCTTCGATCTCGTCGGGCACCGCGTTCCGGTCGGGGTCGACCGGCGACGGCTCGGCCGGCGGCAGCGGCACGTGCGCCACGTCGTCGGCAGCCGTGGCGAAGTCCGGCTGCCCTTCCGCCGGGGAGGCGGGCGAGTCCGGCGGCGGCTCGGGGGCTTCGGTCGCGCCCTTGCGCCCGAACAGGCGGCCGAACCAGCCCGGCTTCTCGTCTTGGCTCATGTCGTCCTTGCTCCCGCGCCCCGGCACCGTTAGCCGGGAGGCATGTCGTCGCCTGCCGCATTCTCGTCTGACATAGGCGCGCGCCTGCTCTACCGCGATGCCCTGGTCCTCGTCATCGACAAGCCCGCGGGTTTGCCGGTGCATCCGGGGCCGAAGGGCGGCGAGACCCTGACCGAACACCTCGACGCCCTGCGCTTCGGCCTGCCGCGGCGTCCGGAGGCCGCGCACCGGCTCGACCGCGACACCTCCGGCTGCCTGGCCCTCGGGCGCCATGCGCAGGCGCTGGCGCGCCTCAACAAGCTGTTCGCCAACGCGCAGGCGCGGAAGACCTACTGGGCGCTGGTCGAGGGCGCGCCCCCGGACGACGAGGGCCAGATCGACCTGCCGCTCGCCCGGCGGTCGAGCGATCCACGCTCGTGGTGGATGAAGGCCGACCCGGCCGGCGACCCGTCGACGACGCGCTGGCGCGTGCTCGGCCGGTCCGCGAGCCAGGCCTGGCTCGAGCTGATCCCGGTCACCGGCCGCACCCATCAGCTCCGGGTGCACTGCGCCGCATCGGGGTTCCCGATCGTCGGGGATTCAATCTACGGCACCGCGGCCCGCCACGGCGGCCCCGGCCTGCAACTGCATGCGCGCGGCCTCGCCCTGCCGCTCTACCCGAAGAAGCCGCCCGTGGTCGCCGAGGCGCCGGCACCCGAGCACATGCGGGACGGGCTGTCGGCCTGCGGCTGGGCCGGGTGACCCTCGGACCGGGGCGGCCACGCGCCGGTTCGCTTGCGATCAGGCGGCCAGCAGCGCGCGGCCGTCGTGCCCGGCGATCGTCACGTCGAGGATCGTGCCGGGCTCGGCGGCGATCCGCACCGGCGTGAACCCTTCGGTGC
>NZ_VRUX01000932.1:0-1153 GCF_008039885.1 Methylobacterium sp. WL103 | reverse complement strand
GCGGCGGACCGGGCCGGCGACGCGGGCGGGGCCGTCCGCCTGCCTCTCGATCAGGCTGGCGACGACGCCGCCGTCCGGCCTGCGCAGGCCCGACACCGCGACCCGGTCGCCTACCGCCCAGCGCCCGGCGATTCCCGCTGCGGCGATGCGCTGGCCGAGGACCATGAGGTTCCCGCCGCGCACCGATTCCACCGGCCCGACCACCTCGCGCGTCACGTCGATCCGCCGTGTCGCGAGGCCGCCCGCGTCGGCGTGGGCAACGACGTGGACCACGTGCCCGACCCTCAGGTCGGCGGCGTGCGCCGGCACCCCGTCGATGCGCACGTTGACGTCGTCGGGATAGGCGATGCGCAGGTCGTTGACGACGATCGAGCCGAAGCGGCGGATCGTGCCGATCACCCCCGTGCCCCCGATGCCGCGGTCACCCTCACCCGGGATGTCGTCGGGACGCGCCCCGGTCCCGCCGATTCCTTGGTCGCGCGGCGCCTCCTGCGGCACCGCGCGCACCGGAATCAGCGCGGCGCCGGCGAGCAGCCGCAGCACGAGGCGGCGGGTGGGGGCGGCGCGATGCATCATGCGCCTGGTCCCGGAACGCGTGGACGCGACGACCGAACCTCGTGCTGCGCCTCTCGCGACTGCCCCGGCGGCGTTCTCACGCCTCGGCCTCCGACGAAGCCGGCAAAGCATCGTCTGCGGGGAAGGCGTCCCCGGCCGGCGGTACGGCCTCGGCGTAGACGTAGAGTCCGAAATTCCAGCGGTGGGACCCGCCGGGGTCGGCGGCACAGGCGGCGTGGGCCTCGCGGTTGGCCTGGGTCAGCGCCGCCATCGCGATCTCCCTGGCGCGCGCCTCCAGCCGAAGCGCCAGCTCTTCCGACAGCCCGTCGTAATGCACTGCGCGCTCGAGGAAGCGCGGCGCGTCGCTGAGGATGTTGGCGACCGAGGCCGCGATGTGGTCGTGGAGGTTGCGCCCGAAATCGTAGAGCTGCGGCTCGGCGCCGCCGCGGGGCACGTAGGCCGCCTCCGCCAGGACGATCCGGTCCTCGCCGTCGAGGCTGGCGATCCCGCGGTCGAGCCACTCGTCCAGCACCGCGCGGGGGCGCAGGTCGCGGGTCACGCCGGCGACCAGCGCCTCGAAGGAGGGGCCGTCCTCGCC
>NZ_VRUX01000931.1:0-1153 GCF_008039885.1 Methylobacterium sp. WL103 | reverse complement strand
GGTCTCGACCGCGTCGGCGGGCGCGGCGCCCGCGCACAGGACCGCCGCGAGGCCAGCGACACGCAGGGCGGCAACGAAGGATGGCATCACGGAGGTGGTCCAGCTGGCAGGCGCGGGCACGCCCGAGCCGGTCGTGTCGCAGCGCAGCCCGGCGTTTTGATGGCACGGACCGGTCGGCCCACCCGCGAAGTGGAGGCTTGAAAATAGAGCGCGGAATACCGGCAACCGGGTCGCATTCAGCACGTTAAGCTTTCATAACCACACCCGCGGGGCTGCCATGAGCATCTTCCAGATTCGTCAGATCAAGAACGGCGTCGTCCTGTGGACCGGTTCGGCCGAGAACGAGGCCACCGCCCTCGACGCGATGGCGCGCGAGGCCGGCTATCGCGACTTCCTCGCGCTGCCGGAATCGGTGCGCAGCAACGGGCTCGAAGCGGCCCGGCTCGACCTGATTTCCTGAAGACGCCGCGCCTGCGACGGTAGACCTGTCCCTGGCGGCTCACGCCGCATCAGCCAAAAACGTTCGACCTCGCCCGGCCCGGCCGCGCGTGGTCGACGCGTTTCAAGCCATCGCGAAAAGCTTGAGGTCGAACGTCGGGTCGGCGGCCTGAGCCGGTGTCGGCGTGCGGCCGGCGCCGAGGATGCGGCGGGCGATCATGTGGTCGCCGGCGCGGTTGATCGACTCGACTGCGACCAAGCGCTCGCCGCGGTAGCGGAAGACCGAGAACGCCTCGCCCTCCCCGCGCCGGACGGACTGGTCCGACGGGCCGGACAAGCCGGCGATCTGGAGCTTGAAGCGGCCCTGGTCGCTCCAGAACCACGGCAGCGCCGCGTAGGCCGCGGGCCGCCCCGTGAGGCGGGCGGCGAGGCACCGGCCCTGGTCGATCGCGTTCTGCACCGATTCGATCCGCACGGTGCCGTCGGCGGACAGACCGGCGGCGAAGACGCTCGGGTGGCGGGTGCAGTTTCAGTGGAAACCGGGGCGTTCTTTCGCGCTGCGCACGAAAACCTCGGCGTCCGCTTCGCCTTCGGCGCCGGCGTCGTCGCGATCACGGGGGAGGGGGGCCGCGCCGGCGCCATCCGCCTCTCGGACGGGCGGGAAATGCCGGCCGACCTCGTCGTGGTCGGCATCGGCGTGCTGCCGAACCAGGAG
>NZ_VRUX01000930.1:0-1161 GCF_008039885.1 Methylobacterium sp. WL103 | reverse complement strand
GGCGCGGGCCGCGCGCAGGCGGGTGATGCGCGCCGCGATCTCGGCGGGCTTGCGCTCGTCGAGCAGGATCGCGACCACGACGATGTCGGGCTGGCGGATCAGGCAGCGGGCGAGGTCGATCGCGATGCGCATCTCGACCGGAATCGCGCCCTCGCCCGCGACCGAGCCGGTGCCGGCGCTGCCGGGTTCGACGCGGCTCTCGAGCCCGAGGCGGTAGACCGAGGCCTCCAGGCCCTCCTCGGTCAGCACCCGCCGGACGATCGCGCGCACCCGCGGCTCGGCGCCGGCCTCGCCCTGGCTGACGCGGCCGAACAGCAGGTTCTCCTCGACGCTGGCCGCCGGGTTGATCCGCGTCGGATCGTAGAACTCCACAGCCGCGGCGAGATACGACGGCAGCATCCGCGCGAAGGACTGGCGGGCGGCCACGAGCCTCTCTTCGAACGCCGGATCGATCAGGCCGAAGCGGTGGCGGGTTTCGCTGTAGCGCAACGCCAGACCGATCAGCCGCTCGCGGTCGCGCTGGCCCGCCGGGCCGCGACGCAGGGCGACCGCGCTCGGCTGGCGCACCACCAGATCCTCGAAGTAGCCGCGCTCGTCCGCCGGGAAGAGGGAGAACGCATCGAACAGCGGATGGTCGTTGGGCAGCTCGGCGAAGATCTCGACGGTGCTCCGCGCGACGGCGAGGCCGATCTCGGTGAGCGGGCGGACGAGGTCTTCCGCCTCCAGCACCGCCCGCATGTAGGGATGCCGCGCCAAGCGCTTGGGCGCGAAGGTCGGGCCCACCGGCTCGCCGAACAGGATGTTCTCGCCGACCGTCGCCTGATGGTTGTAGCGGGCGGGATCGAACGGCTCGACCAGGCGCTCGGCCCCCTCGGCCCGAAGCACCGCCCGCATCGTCGCGCGGGCGGCCACCAGGGCGCGGGCGAAGTCCGGCGCAGCAATGGGATCGACCCGGCCGAGGAGGCCGCGGGCGTAGGCGAAGGCGTCGAGCCCGGTGATCCGCAGGATCTCGACGAAGGCGGGCTGGTCGGGGGCTGCCGAGGGATCGGCGCCGTAGAGGATGTTGGCGCGCAAGCTGCCCTCGACCAGGATCGCCTCGCCGGCCGCGAACGCGATGCGCCGGGCGCGGTCGGCGGCGTCGAACCCTCCGAGATCGTGCCC
>NZ_VRUX01000092.1:0-11227 GCF_008039885.1 Methylobacterium sp. WL103 | reverse complement strand
TTGGGCCGGCAGGCTTCGACCAGGGGCTCCAGATCAGCCCATTGCGCGTCGCTCAGCATCGTCCCTCCTCCATCAGAGAGACGAAAACGCAAGCCCAGCCAATCTGTTCAGGCGACGACAGGCCCTAGCACTACCTGGGCACTTTGAAGAGCTATGCGGGAATGTGGGTGACGACGGTGGTTTGAAGGCGGCGTATAGAGGCGGGTGTCGAGCCAGCCAGAACCTCTCATCGAGAGCGATACGCCTATGGACAGCCCTACCAACATCGTGCGGCTTCGTCAGCCCGAGGACATCGACGATCCCGAAGTGCTGCGAGCCGGGGCTCGGCGCCTTCTCGCGCAGGCGGTCGAGTTTAAGGCCGAGGCCTTTCTGACGGCGATGCAGGACCGGCGGTTGCCGGATGGGCGCGCTCGGCTTGTCCGGCACGGCCACGGGCCGGAGCGTGAGATCCAGACCGGGATCGGGCCGGTGCCGGTGGCGCGGGTACGCGTCAGGGATTGCGGTGCGGCGGGGGCCGAGGATCGGGTCCGGTTCTCCTCGACGATCCTGCCGAAGTGGGCGCGGCGGACCCGCAGCCTGGATGCGCTGCTGCCGGTGCTGTACCTGCGCGGTGTGTCGACCGGCGACTTCCAGGAGGCGCTGTCGGCCCTGCTCGGCAAGGACGCCCCGAACCTCTCGCCCGCGGTCGTGACGCAGCTGACGGCGACCTGGGCGGACGAGTACGCCCGCTGGCAGGGTCGTGGTCTCTCGGCGCGCCGCTACGTCTACGTCTGGGCCGACGGGATCTACCTCCAGGCGCAAATGGAGGAGCGGGCCGAATGCATGCTGGTGCTGATCGGCGCCACGCCCGAGGGGCGCAAGGAACTCGTCGGCTTCCAGGTCGGCGTGCGCGAGAGCGCCCAGAGCTGGCGCGAGTTGCTGGTCGACGTGAAGCGGCGCGGTCTTTCCATCGCGCCGGAGATCGCGGTGGGCGACGGCGCGCTCGGCTTTTGGAAGGCACTTGACGAGGTCTGGCCCAGCACGCGCCATCAGCGCTGTTGGGTCCATAAGACCGCAAACGTCCTGAACAAGGTGCCCAAGTCCGTACAGGGCGCGATGAAGGCGGATCTGCGCGAGATCCACGCCGCGCCCACCCGTGCTACGGCCGAGGCCGCTCTGGTCGTCTTCGTCGAGAAGTACGGCGCCAAGTATGCCCGCGCCGCCGACTGCTTGACCAAGGACCGGGAGGCGCTGCTGGCCTTCTTCGACTTCCCTGCCGAGCATTGGGATCACCTCCGGACGACCAATCCCATCGAGAGCGTGTTCGCCACAGTGCGCCACCGGACCGTGCGGACCAAGGGCGCGCTCTCGCCGATCACCGCCAAACTGATGGTGTTCACGCTTGTGATGGCGGCGTCGAAATCCTGGCGGCGGCTGAAGGGCGAAAACCAGTTGCCCAAGGTCGTGGCCGGTGTCACCTTCCGCGACGGGACCGAGGTCATCGCGCGCCCAGATCACCGCGCCGCCTGACCACCGCCGTCACCCAAAATCCCGCATAGCTCCCTTCTCCGTCATTGACGCCTGTGGTCGCTCGACCGTCCTCAAAACCTGACCAAGCACAATCGGCAGTAAACGTCTTTCCGTCGTTACCAATTTTGCCTTGCGAAAGAAATATGCTCGCTGCATATTAGAACGGATGCAGAACGGATGCGCCGATGCCTACAAAAAGAACTGCTACCGACATCGCGCAGACCGAGACGGCACCGATGAGGCTGAGCGCAGGATTTGACCTCCTCCCCGCCATTCTACGGCACCTCGATTTTCTGTTCGAGGAGCGTCCTCTCCTTCCGAATGAGGACGCCGGTCAGTACGACACGCTCCTCCGCACCATAATCGCACAGGTGAAGCCCGCGGACGTGATCGAGGCAATCTGGGTCAAGGATATCGTTGACTTGATCTGGGAGGCGAAACGGTTCCGTCGCTGGAGAGGGCAGATCCTGACTCAAACACGCCTCCAGGCCGTCACCTCGTTGATCCTGCCAGTGCTGGAAGCTCAGAACCACAGTCCTTTCGAGCCAGAAGCCGAGCGGCGTCGAGAAGCCGAAACCCTCGCCATGGGTTGGCTCAACGGAAGCGCGGACGAGACAAGCGCCACGGAAAAACTGCTTCGCACACGTGGGCTTACCCCCATGGATGTTACGGCACATACCTTCCAGCTGAAGCTTCCCGACATCGAGCGCATTGAGCGGATGATCACAGCCGCGGATCAACGCCGCGACACGCTCCTGCGCGAGATCGAGCGCAAACGAATGAGCCTCAGCCAGCAGCTGCGTGCCGCGTCGGCGGAGGTGATTGACGTCGAGCCTACGGTACAAGAGCGCCGTATGGCGACACCACCCCGCGACTGACATGACGTCTGACCGCGCCATTGACGCCAATCGGCGAAATGCTCAAGCCAGCACTGGTCCGCGCACGAGACGAGGTAAAACGCAATCGAGGCAAAACGCCCGCAAACACGGTCTGGCTGCCGCAGCGTTCGATCCCCACGCCGAAGCTGCAACTGAGTACCTCGCAGAGCTCATCGCAGGAGATTTCTGTGGCGATCCGCCGATCTTGGAAGCCGCTTACGCGGTTGCCGAGGCACAGTGCCATCTTCGACGCGTCCTTGTCGTCAAAGGCACAATGATTCGGGAGGACGCCGAGTTCTCCGAGAGGCACGCGAAGATGGACGGTTCCTCAGCACCGGATGCCTCACCCGAACTTCTCCAGGCCCTTGAACGCTTGGAGCGGTACGAGCGGCGCGCATTCTCGCTGCGGAAGTCCGCGATTCGGCGTTTCGAGGACATGGCCCGACGAGCGAGACGGCGGCCGCAGGATACGGCGGTAGACTGATGCACGCGCACCTGCATGGCCGCACCCCCGTTTTGCTAACTTCTGCCGCCAGCCTACAATGTAGCGCCATCAGGTTCTTCCAAAAACTTTTGTCGAGTCGCCGGGAGCATGACCTTTGACGACAGTAAGCTCGGGGCGGGTTCGCAGCCTTACCCAGCAAAGAAGGCGAACAGCAGAGCGATCGGTGCCATTAGCGGGTGAGCATGAGAGACGTGACGCAACCGGCAGCGGCTGACCGGCTCTTGGAAGAGGCATCGGAAGTGCTCAACCGGATCCCCACCAGCAGAGCCCTCGCAAGAGATTTAGCGTGCTAGCGCAACTGCGTCGAACGTCTTGTGCCCCTTCGGCAAGACCGGCCGCTTTCGAGATCAGCGAACCAATGGACTTACCCAAGGTGACGATCGCACTCCTGCAAGCCGTTTCGGCCGGCGAACTGGAAAAGTGCAATGACGGTGTTCCATAACACCGTGTCAGAGTAGTGCTATAAGTAATGAGAATTTAACACAGCGAAATAAGACAATATAATTATTATCATCTTCGGGCACAATTCTCATTGTGGCAGGCATAAATTATATCTCTGGAGTATTGATATCAGAAAGTCAGATTAATCAATTGGAGCGCATTTTCCTTAGTCCAGCCTCGATAACTCCTCAGCCATGAGCACGAGCTTTCTTCCAACCAACACGACCATTGGCACAGTTTGGCAGAACGAACCCATTCCGAGGCAGAGTCGCGGCACCGATGATCGGAGCCGCCAGGCACTTATCTAGCAGGCCCACAAGCACCAATGGCACCAATAATCTGTATCTGGGAGGGGTGCTCTAAAGGTTCCGTGCGGTTGTATCGCACATTTCCAACGATTGTCAGCAAATTCTGCTCGGATCGCTCGTGATGCGAAATTTCTCGAAGTTATTCCCAGCTGGCGGCCTGGTTCACAATGCCCTGGACCGCAATGGCCTCGATTAGTGGGCCGGTATAGTTGGTAGCGCCATGAGCCGCTGAGTCCAAGAAAGCATGCACTTTGGTCTGAGATCGAGCCTGAAACTCCGCGGATTCCGAGAAGCCCACGAGGATAGTGTCGATCGATTGACCGCTGGCCTTCCAGCTCTCCAACTCACTAGCTGATCCGAACCGACCCAAAGCGTTGGTGTAAAAGCTTTGCACAAGGGCGTCCGTCACGCTCTGGGCACCATGAAGCTTGGCGAACTCGGGCGAGTTTACAAAATTGGCAGCAACGCTGGATAGGGAATTATTATGCAAAGCATTTACGTGCGTGCTGAGGCCGCCTTGATCCGGAACGCGCCCAAACGCGACGCTGTAGAGGCGCACGATGGGATCCACGTATGCGTCTGCTTCCGCGGACGTCGTGATGGCAGTCCGGACTTGGTCCGGTGCTCCACCAGCCGTCTCTTTTGCGAGCCAGAATTGCTGCTCCGGAAGTGAGGCCGAGCGCTGTAAGACCGCGCGGTACACGCTGTCAATCTGATAACCTGTATCCGGATTGCCAGTGGTCGCTGCGCCGAGCACCGGAGTTCCAAGGTCCTTCAGAACAGCGAGATCGAGTTCCGAAACACCGCGTATCTTGCCGGCCGGCAAGCCCAGCCCTGTCATGAGAGCGGCATTGGCCGCATCACCACTTGCATTGCCGAGATGATAATACTGACTCCCATTCGGGATCGTTGTGACGGGAACAGGAGCACCGTAGGCTGAAATAGCATTTGGGCCAGTAAAGGCCGCAGTTCCGTCGGGCCCGACCACGACTAATTTGTCCCACAAAGATTCGGTGGTGTCCGCGCGAGTTCCGGTGTTAGTATCTCGATATCCGACCACTCCGAAGGCGTGACCGAGTTCGTGGGTCAGGATCGTAACGGCATCATAACTGCGAGACGGGATGTAGGATGAGACCGAAGGGTCCGTACGTAGATACAGCTGCCCGCTGCTCAAAGCCTGAGCGCTAACTGTAATGCTGACATCCGGCGCATCCCCGTTTGCGTCGAAACCGGTCAGGAGTTCAGTGACCGCGCCACTTTGCATGACAGCGCGTCCACCATCGATCCCGACCTGAACCTGTGTGCCGGGGGCCGCCTGAGCAAGAACACCGGGTTGCAGGGTTTGTACGTTCAATTGCACATCAATCGTGCCATGGCCGCCGAGGAAATTAGACCAGATGCCGAGCGCCGCGCTCAATGTGCGAACGAGGTCCGCAGCCTGCGAGCTTTGAGTAAGATCGTTCAGCGCGATCGTATAAGTGAAGCTCATGGTTCAGAATCATGCACTCAGAGGGCTGGATTGCTCTAACGCTGTTGGTAAAGACAGACGCAAGACAAAATCCCTGACCCGTGGCGGACAGGACGCTTCACTTTGGGCTAAGGATCCTCTGGAAGTCGAGTGCTTCGGTGGCTGGCACATGCATTTCTCGATTCCTGTGATGATATTGTCCCTCTTTTAAATTTCGTAAATTCCGCCGAGCCTTCCTGGTGCGGTCTGCCCCCCTGAAAAGTGGTTCTTCGCCAGGGTTGCTGGACGGGGTCGCAGCAACAGATGCTGTGAGGACACCAAAGACCAATGGCATGGTCGAGCGCTTCAATGGTCGGGTGCAGCGGGAGGTTTGTCGGGTATTACAATCTACAGCCACGTCGACCTGGAGACCGTCCTGCGCGGCTTCAACGCGGCGTACAATGGTCGCTGCCAGCGCGTGCTGAAGGGGCTGTCACCCGAGATGGTCCTACGCCAGCACATCGAAGCCGATCCTGCGCTGGCCAATCCATCTTACAGGCCGCTCAAGCCCGGCATCCTCCGGAAAGCCCTTCGCATCGTCGCAGACGCAAAGGAGGTCTCACAACCAGACAGCTAGGCTATGAATGCCTTCGGCGTTCTCGACGGCATGTACGGCGAACGCCTGCCGGTGAAGCTGGCTTACGGCTCGCCCTGCAACGGCAGCGGTTTGCGAGGAAGACATCCAACGGTTCTCGCGCACGTCCCGCCTGTGCGCGAGCTGCGACGGCTGCAGCAGCGAGGCTACCGTGCTAGCCGATAGCCTCATCCACCGTCTCAGCGTCAACCGCTACGACGCGTTTCCGCCTATAACGATGGACACACGGTAGCCAGCCGTAGACAGTCAAAGGCAACACGATAGGTACTGGCGAGGCGGTTGAGGTGATAGGAGCGGGGCCTCAGCCCAGGAGTAGATAGTGCCCGTTCAAGTCCACATTGAGTTCCCCAATGAAAATGCGGTCACCCTTTCTCCCAAGTTCTTGGCGGAAAGCCGTGGGGTAGTGACCATCAAGGGCCGCGGCAACACGATCGAAATTGGGGAGCCGTTTCTACCCAACGCAGCTCACTTTACGTTGACCGGCGGAGCCACAATCCGAGTACGGCCCAGTTCCAACTTGAATCGCCTTCACGTCCACGCGTTGGCTGAAGAAGTGTCGATCAATATCGGCGAGTGGGCATCGTTCAACGGGTCGAGCCAGATCATGGCTCACGAGCGATCAAGCATCGTCATCGGTACGCGCTGCCTGTTCGGAGACGGCTGCGTCGTCACCTCCAGCGACGTGCATAAGATTCTGGATAACCGAACTGGAGAGAGGCTTAATCCAGCACGCGATATCATCGTGGGAGACCATGTCTGGATTGCACCTCGCGTCAACTTATTGCGCGGGGCAACGATTGGCGCCGACAGCGTTGTAGGGACCGGAGCGGTCGTGACCGGCGCATTCCCGCCCAACGTGTCCATAGCGGGTACGCCAGCTCGAATCATCCGGGAGGGGATCACCTGGGAGCTGTGACTTCAGCTTCGGACTTGACGACGCCCGCGCGGCGGGTGCCGGCGGAGCTGAGTCGGGGAGGAACGAAGCTGAGGGGCCTAACTCTTCCGGCGGTGGATCTCGGATCAGCCGGCCGACGATGACGCCGGCCAGGAATGATACTCCCCCGCTTTCGCGGTTCTCCCGCAGTTTGCGTGGAAAGGTCACGGAGACGCGATGTCGATCGGATGATTCACGGTTGGGATGATTCTGTCTTCATCCCTGCCAGGTTGCGTCGTCGACCACGTCATCCGCCGCTCCGGTCATCTCATCATCGTCACCCATTGTCGCCAGGATCGCAGGCGCTGTCCCGACTGCGGCACGCCAAGCTGTGCCATCCATAGCCGATACGTCCGGCATCCTGCCGATCTTCCAAGCTTCGGCAAGGCCGTTAAGCTGCAGCTTCAGGTGCGCCGCTTCTACTGCCACCATCCCGTCTGCCGACGGCGCACCTTCGTCGAATCGCCGCCGCGGCTTCTCCCGCCACGCGCACGACGCACGGATCGGCTCGCCCAGGCACAGGCTCAGGTGGGCCTCGCGCTTGGTGGCGAAGCCGGCGCCCGCTTGGCCGGGCATCTGGCGATGGCCACGAGCCCCGATACGGTGCTGCGCCTCGTGCATGGCATGAAGCTGCCGGCGACCGGTCCGCTGCGGGCGGTGGGAATCGACGACTGGGCGATCCGCAAGGGACAGACTTACGGCACGCTCATCGTCGATCTCGACCGGCGCCGTCCGATCGACCTGCTGCCGGATCGATCCAGCACGACCGTCGCCTCGTGGCTGCGTCGTCATCCCAGTATCGCGGTGATCACGCGCGACCGTTCGTCCGAATACGCGCGTGCAGCGACCATGGGCGCTCCCGCAGCCCTTAAGGTCGCCGACCGCTGGCATCTCCTCCTCAACCTGCGCCAGGCCGTGGAGCGTTGGCTCGCCCGCGTCCACGGACGCTTGCGACGTCTGCCGAGCCTTGCCGTCGGAGACGGGCGACGGCTGGGACAGCGTCTGCGCGCCTACCGTCGGAGTGAGGCCGAGATTGCCGTGGGCCGCGACAGCCGCGCCCGCCGTCTGGCTGCCTACGAGGACGTACGTGGGCGCTCCCAAGCCGGCGAGACCTTGCTGGCGATTGCCCGGGCGACGGGCCTCGCCCGCGGGACGGTGCGCAAGTATGCCCAGGCCGAGAGCTTTCCGGAACGTGCAGCACGTCGCCCCGGCCCCAGCCGCCTCGACCCCTATCTGGCGCATCTGGAGCAGCGGATGACCGAGGGGTGCGAGAACGCGATGGGGCTCTGGCGCGAGCTCCGCGAGCGCGGCTTTGCCGGCACGCATCGGCAGGTTCACCGCTTTGTCGCCGAGCGTCGCACGAAGCCGGCGCGGCGCACCGCCCGTGTGTGGCTGGGACGGATGGCGACGCCGGCCACGGACACGATCCCTCTTCCATCACCGAAGCAACTCGCTTGGTTCCTGACCCAACCCGTCGCGTCCCGCCCGCCCTATGCGACCGCCGCCATCATCCGGATCGAGCAGGACCTAGAGGCGGCCCGGCTCACTGCACTGGCGCAGCGCTACGCGGCCCTGGTGCGGAGTTGCTGTATCGGTGGCAGCCAACCCTCCGACCCCGCCGACGAACTCGACATCTGGCTCGACGCGGCGTGTCGCAGTGACATACCGGCTCTCAAGACGTTCGCTGCTGGTCTGGAGAGAGACGGCATGGCGGTGCGCGCCGCATTGACGACGTCGTGGAGCAACGGTCAGGCGGAGGGCCAGATCAGCAGGCTGAAGATGCTCAAGCGGACCATGTACGGACGCGCAAGCTTCCCCCTGCTCCAACGGCGTGTGTTCCTCGCTGGGTAATCCACGCAAACTGCGGGAGAACCGAACTCGCGGTCATCACGGCGACACCCCGAGATGGAGAATTCACAAATCGGAAGCCAACTCGCGGCCGCTCAGTTTTCCAGCTCGCTATCCCAGTACAGGTAGTCGAGCCAGGTGTGGTGGTAGTCGCGGTGGTCGAATTCGGGTTGGCGGTGGTGCAGCTCGTAGCGGGTCGGGCGGCGCGGCTCGGTGAGCAGCGGCATCTCGGCCTCGTAGGGCGTGCGGTTGGCCTTGCGCAGGTTGCATGGGCTGCAGGCCGCGACGACGTTCTCCCAGGTGGAGAGCCCGCCGCGGGAGCGCGGGTTGACGTGGTCGAAGGTCAGGCCGCCCGAAGGCAGGCGCAGGCCGCAATATTGGCAGGAGAAGCTGTCGCGCAGGTAGATGTTGTAGCGGGTGAAGGCCGGGCTGCGGGCCAGCGTCACGTAGTTCTTCAGGGCCACCACGCTCGGCACCCGAAGCGCTCGGCTCGGGCTGCGCGCCTCGACGTCGTAGCTCGCGACCAGGGTCACGCGGTCGAGGAACAGGGCGGTGAAGGCGTCCTTCCAGCTCCACAACGATAACGGGTTGTAGGAGAGCGGCCGGTAATCCGCGTTGAGGACGAGGGTCTGGAGATCCATCATCGGCGCGACTCTTCGAACGAAAGCCATACGGGACAACGCGCGCGTTCGAGTTTGCGCGCCGTCCCGAGGACAAGGTCGAGGGGGTGATGGGGAGATCGTGTGCCGCGGCGTCGAAAGCGGGGCCCAGCGGGCGGCACCGTCTCGGCCGGGCGCATGGGAAACGCGTGGCTCGCCGGGCGCGATCGGCGACCGGCTGGGGCGGATACATCCGGCTCGCGGCGGGGCCCGGATGCCAACCCGGTCGATCCCAGCCCTTCGCGAAATGACGAAAAGGCCCTCTCCATCGGGGCTTAGTCTAATAGCAGCGTGACAGCCTTGTGAAGCTCCACCCTGTCGCGGCCCGCGCCGCACCCACAGCCCGCGTGGATCGACGGCTTTCGGACCCGTTCGCTGCGGGGGGCGGGCGCTTCAGCCCCAGCGCACGAACATCGCGACGAAGACGGCGACCATGCTCGCCAGCAGCAGCGGATAGCCCTCGACGAGGGCGAACAGGAACAGCGAGATCGCGCCGGTGGCGATGGCCAGCATGACGGCGACGGCAGTCGGGTTCATGGCAACAGGGCTCGCACTTCGGGGTCCCGACTCCGTTTCCGGCCGACCCCGTACCACGATCGACGGGGCGACGCGGCACCCGATCGATGCTGCGTCGCACACCCGTTCGATCAGTCGCCGACGACCTTGCCGTCCGGGCCGACCTTCACGGTCTGCTCGTGGTCGGCCAGCGCCACCTTGATCTCGTACTGCACCGACTTGCCCTCGCGCTCGACCTCCGCCTCGTAGGCCTTGCCGCCGCCGGCCTTGCGCTCGGCGATCGCGAGGGCGTCCTTCAGCGAGGTGGTGGCGTTCTGAAAGTCGGCCGGCTTGAGCCGGGTGAAGTACCGCTCGATCGGCTGGTTCTCGGTCTTGTAAAGCGCGCCGGTCTCGGCATCGATGCCGTACTCGACGAGCTTGCCATCCGGGTAGACGACCTTGATGCTGTAATGGGTCGGGTTCTTACCGTCCGCCTTCTCGAAGTCAGCGTCGATCGCACGGCCCTTCTCGCCCTGGGCCTCGGCCGTGGTCAGCGCCTGGGCGAGGCCGACCTTGCTGGTCTTAGCGACCTGGAACTCCTTCATGTCGGATTGGGCCTTCGCGGCGGGCGCCTGGGCCAGGGCGGCCGTCAGGCCGAGCGGGGTTGCGAGGAGGCCGGCAGCGATCAGGCCGGCGGAGAGCGTGAGACGGTTCGACATGGTTTTGGCTTTCTTCCCGGTTCGGTCGGTGGCCCGGACAACAGGCCGATCGCCTCCTTGGTTGCCTACGCCCGGAAAGACTGCGCGCGGCAGCCCTGCCGTGGGCCCGGCCGCCTTCGAAGCCGTCGGTCAGCGCCGTCCGGCGCGGTCGAGCAGGATCGCGACGAAGCCGGCCGCGGCGACGCTGCGGTCGCCGTCGTTGGCGACGGTTGCGTCGGCCTCCGTCCGCACAGTACGCGCCAGCCGCGCCCCGAGATCGCCGTCCTCGGGGCGGCCGCGGGCGGCGAGCCGTGCGGCCAGGGTCTCGGGGGCTGCCGTGATCGCGACGACGTGGACGCTGGGGAGCGTGCGGCGTGCCGCCTCGATCACCCGGCGCGAGACGTTGCACACCACGATGCGCCCGCGTGCCGCTTCCTCCAGCGCATCGGGCGGGATCGCGTAGCCGAGGCCGTGGGCGCGCCAATGCAGGGGGAACGCACCGGCCGCGGCGGCGCGCGAGAAATCCGCCTCGGCGATCTCGGCGTTGTCCTCGTGCGCGGAGGGCGGCCGGGTCACGAGGCGGCGCGGGAACACGAAGCGCGGGTCGCCGGCCAGCCGCGCACGGGCGGCGGCGATCACCGTATCCTTGCCGGCCCCGCTCGGGCCAACCACGAGGACGAAGCCGCCGATCGGAGCCTCTGCCATCACATAACCCGTGTGCCGGCGCGCCAGACCTCGCGGACGACGGGCACCCCTTGGGCCATCCGCACGCGGACGATGTCAGCGCGCAGGCCCGGCGCGATCCGGCCGCGGTCGTCGAGGCCGGTGGCGCGGGCCTGCGCGCTGACAT
>NZ_VRUX01000929.1:0-1164 GCF_008039885.1 Methylobacterium sp. WL103 | reverse complement strand
AGCCAGGCGCGCCAGGCCGCCGGCTCGGCGCGCAGCACGTCGGCGACTGCGGCCTCCGCCCGGTCGGCGGGGAGGGGGGCGCCGACGTTCGACGCGACGAAGGCCTCGGCCTCCGACTGCCGAGTCGCGGCGTCGGCCCCGATCCAGGCGATCATCGCCGCGCGACGCTCTTCCTCCATCGGCTCGGGGCTCGGCGGCGAGCCGGCGAGCAGGACGAGGCCGGAGAGCCCTTCGAGCCCCGCCTCGCCATCCTCGGCACGACGCGCCAGGGCGAGGGCCACCTTCGCGCCCATGCTGTGCCCGGCGACGAGCCAGCGTCCCGGCCGCGCGGCGCGGACCTTTGCCGCGACGTGGTCGGCCATCGCCGCCACGTCGTAGCCGGTCACGTTCGCGGCGTCGCCGAAGCCGGGCAAGTCGATCGGCACGCAAACGACATCCGCCCCGAGGCGTTCGGCCGTCGGCGCCCATTCCCGCGCACTGCCCCCAAGGAAGTGCAGGCAGAACAGGGTCGGCGGCGCAGTCGCGGCCGCGGTGGGTAAGTTCAAGATCATCGCAGCGAGATCGCGCGGGGCGCGTGGCAATCAAGCGGCCTTAATGCCGCGCTTCGCCCGATGTCGACCTGCCGCGGTGCCGGGTGGATGCACCTCGGGCCGACCGCCGGAATCGACCCGATCCGCGCGGCACCGTAAGCAGGGAGGTCTGCGATACCAAAGAGTCCGCGATCCCAAAAGGAAGCGAAGTTCGATGATCCCGACCCTCGACCAGGTTCCCGACGGCCTCGCCACCCGCCACGGTCGCTACGCCGACGCGCACATCCGCGCGACCCTGCGAGCCACGCGCACGATCGCCCTCGTCGGTGCCTCGGCCAACCCGGCGCGGCCGAGCTGGATCGTGCTGAAATATCTGCTCGACCGTGGCTACGTGGTGACGCCGGTGAACCCGGGCCTCGCCGGGCAGACGCTGCTCGGGCGCCCGGTGGCCGCATCGCTGGCCGAACTCGGCGAACCGGTCGACATGGTCGAGATCTTCCGCAATTCGGCCGCCGCCGGTTCGCGCGTGGTCGCCCTGGAGGCCGGCCCGAACTTCGATCCGCAGGCCTTCGCATTCGACGAGACCCTCGCCGACGAGATCTACTGGACGGACGAGCGCCTTAGCGGCGGTTCG
>NZ_VRUX01000928.1:0-1166 GCF_008039885.1 Methylobacterium sp. WL103 | reverse complement strand
GCCAATGGGCGTCCGCGCGGCCGTGCACGCGGCCCTCGTCTTCCCAGATGTAGTAGGCGCGCTCGCGCACCCGGTGCTCGATGACATCCATGTCCGTCTCCCGTTGCTGTCCCTGGGAAACGATGAAAGCCGGTGGTTAAGGCGCGGTTAACGGGTTGCTGCGGTGCGAAACCGCCCTCCCCCGCAGAAGGATCAGCCCTTCGACAGCCGGCGCGCGTTCGCGCGGACCTTGCGCCGATAACCGGCGATGACCTTCGCGGTCGAGGCGCCGGAGGCCACCATCAGCGCTGCCTCGCCCGCCGCCACCACCTTCTCGGTGACCATGCGCTGCGCCTCGGCCTGGCCCACGGCGCCGCCCGCCGCGATCTTGATCAGCCGCATGCCGATCACCTGCTGGGATTCGAACGCCAGCATCGTGGCGTCCATCCCGAGCTTGTACCAGGAACCGAACATGCGTTGACACTCCAGGCGCTCAGCGCTCGACAAGCGACCCCGGCCGCCGGAGGTTCCCCCGCCCGGCCGCCGCGTCGCATTCAAGATTTTCGGAGGGAAGGGCGACTTATACCGAACCTCGGTGAGCCCGACTCATCGAGGTTCGGCCCCCGCGACTGCGGGGCGGCGGGCGTCCGCCGGACCTCATGGGTTCTGACCCATGAGACTTGGCATTAGTCGAAGCTGCGGCCCTTGGCGGCCGAGCCGCCGAGGCTGATCTTCTTCGCAGGCCCCCCGAGGCTGACCTTCTTCGGCTTCGGCGCGCCGGCCTCGACCACCGGGACGGGCGCGGGCGCGGGCTTGAGGTGCGCCTGCCCATGGATCACCGAGCCGACCTCGCCCGCGACCCGGATCAGGTCCTCGCGCTCGCAGGCGCGGGCCACCTTCAGGCCGAGCTGGTGCATGTGGCTCTTGCCGTAGAGGTAGGCCGCGAGCTGCGCCCGCTTGAGGGGCGCGATCCCGGCGACGATCTCGGGGAAGTCGTACTCGTCGGCCCGGTAGACCTCGCCGAGCAGTTCCAGGGAGACCGGGCAGGCGGCATCGGGCTCGGCGCCGCTGGTCGGATGGGCTTGGGTCATGGATCACCTCGGGTCGATGTCGGGTCCCCGGCGAGGCCGGCGACCGCGTCGGGGGATGGGTCGGCCGGAGCGGGCGCGGTCCGCGCACCCTCCGGC
>NZ_VRUX01000927.1:0-1170 GCF_008039885.1 Methylobacterium sp. WL103 | reverse complement strand
CGCCGACCTCGACCGCGCCGCCGGCTCCGCGCCAGGCCTGGATCCCCAGGAGGATCAGGTATGCGACGCCGGCATAGCGCAGCCACGCGAACAGGTTCGGCGAGGCGGCCAGCACCGCCCCGAGCCCCGTCGCCGAGGCGCAGAGCACCAGCACCACGGCCGAGAGGCACCCGGCCATGGCGAACAGGCTGGCACCGAACCCGAAGCGGAGGCTGCGCGTCATCACGTGCAGCATGTTCGGGCCGGGCGTGCCGGACAGCAGGAAGACGGCGCCGAGGAAGAGCGCCCAGGTGTGGGGATTCATGGGTAGGGGGCCATTGGGGACGATCGCGGTGGCGCGGCCGCGATCCTAAGGCTTGGCGCATGGCAACGCACCCCCGAACGCGAAAGGGGCGGTCCTTGTCAGACCACCCCTCTCACGACGCAGAACAAATCCGGCCCGTCAGAGCCTCGGCGCACGCCCGCGCATCACGCCGAACACGGCGGAGATCAGGAACAGGGCGATGGCCACAAAGAACACGATCTTGGCCGCCGCCATCGCCGTCCCGGCGATGCCGCCGAAACCGAGGAGCGCCGCGACCAACGCGACCACGAGAAAGGTGATGGCCCAACCGATCATGCAGACCTCCTCAAAACGAATTCTTCAATGCAGGGCTGATGGGGCCCCGACACGGACCCGATCTCCGGGTCCGGGTCGGGACAATTGCATCCGCGGCTCGCTTACTTCTGTCGCTTACTTGCCGACGGCAGACTTCACGTCGCCCTTGACGCCTTCGGCCTTGCCCTTGGCCTCCTGCGCAACGCCGTCGGCCTTCAGGTTCGCGTTGTCGGTCGCGTTGCCGATGCCCTGCTTGGCCTTGCCGATCGCCTCGTTGGCCGCGCCCTTGATCTTGTCGGTGGTGCTGCTCATCGCCGGCTCCTCGTCCTGAATGCGCCCTTGCCGCGCTGGGGGAGAAACGGCGGAAGGCGGATTAATGTTCCGCCGATTAACATTGACCTGTGTGGGGGCGGCGGCGCGCTTCCCGGCGGCGGCGGCGACCGCTAGGAACGTCGTCGTGCCCGACTCGATCCCTCCCGCGAAAACGCGCCTCGCCGCGAACACGACGCCGCTCGCCGGCCGGCCGGGCGAGACGCCGTTCGACCTCGCCTTCGCGGCGGCGCGCCGTGCGG
>NZ_VRUX01000926.1:0-1177 GCF_008039885.1 Methylobacterium sp. WL103 | reverse complement strand
GGGCCTGGGCGGGCGCGCCCTGCCGCTGCCGCTGCTGTCGGGCGCGATGCACGGCACCTGGCGGATCGCGGCCTTCACCGACCCGAAGGCGCCGGCCGTCGGCGAGGCCTCGTTCCTGCTCGAGGACTACGTCCCCGAGCGGCTCGAGGTGACGCTGAAGCCCGAGCAGCCGGCCCTGCGCAAGGGCGAGGCCGCGAAGGTCGCGGTGGCCGCGCGCTACCTCTACGGCGCGCCGGGCTCGGGGCTCGACGTCTCGGGCAGCGTCACCGTGCAGGCGGCGGCCGCGAGCGGCGTCAAGGGCCTGGAGGGCTTCCAGGTCGGCCTCGACGACGAGGCGATCGAGGCCTCGACCCAGGAGATCGAGGCGCGCGCCACCACCGACGCCAAGGGCGAGGCCGTGGTGACGGTCCCGGTGCAGGCGCTCGCCGCCCCGCGCCCGCTGGAGGCCAAGATCACCCTGGCCGTGGGCGAGCCCGGCGGGCGGGCGCTGTCGCGCAGCCTCACCCTGCCGATCCTGCCCGAGGGTCCGGTGCTGGCGATCCGCAAGGGGTTTTCGGACGATTTGCCGGTGAACGGCACGGCGGGCTTCGACGTGGTGATGGCGGCCCCCGACGGCACGCGGCTGGCGCAGGGCGGCGTGACCTGGACGCTGTCGCGCCTGGAGCAGACCTACCAATGGTACCGCGCCGACGGCCGCTGGTCGTTCGAGCCGGTGAAGTCCGTGCGCCGCGTCGCCGACGGCACCCTCGACCTCAAGGCCGACGCGCCGGCCAAGGTCGCGCAGGCCCTCGCCTTCGGCAAGTATCGGCTGGAGGCGAGCGCGCCGGGCAGGCCCGGGGCTGCGGCGAGCGTCACCTTCAGCGTCGGCTGGGGCGGCTCGGAGACGGCCGACGTGCCCGACCTCCTCGACCTCACCCTCGACAAGGCGGCCTACAAGGCCGGCGACACCCTGCAGGCGCGGCTGAACCCGCACTTCAAGGGCCGGGCCACCGTGACGGTGGTCGGCGACCGGGTCCAGGTGGTGCGCGACGTGGACGTGCCGGAGGCGGGCGCCACGGTGTCGATCCCGGTCAAGGCCGAGTGGGGCGCCGGCGCCTACCTCGTCGCCACCGCCTACCGGCCCCTCGACCAGGCGGCCAAGCGCCTGCCGGGCCGGGCGCTCGGGCTGGCGTGGTTC
>NZ_VRUX01000925.1:0-1177 GCF_008039885.1 Methylobacterium sp. WL103 | reverse complement strand
GGCGGCGCGGCTCGCCCTCGTCGCCTACGCCCGCCACGTCTTCACCGATTACGACGACCTCCTCGCCGAGGGCTACGATCGTGACAGCGCCCGCCACTTCGTCCTCGACGCGTTGAACGCGGTGCTGGCCGGCTGGGGCGCGGCGCCGATCCCGGAGGCGGAAGCCTCCGACGAGGCCGACACGCCCTGAGGCGACGCGATCGGCGCCGCGGGTCGTTGCCGGGGGGCGCCCCGAGCGGATACACGGGGCGGGCGGGTTCGCGCGGGAACGGAAGCGTCGATCGTCACCATGAACGTGCTGGGCATCGAAACCACCTGCGACGAGACCGCCGCCGCGATCGTCGCGCCGGGCGAGGACGGGCGCGGCGTCATCCGCTCGAACGAGGTGCTGAGCCAGATCGCCGAGCACGCGGCCTATGGCGGCGTGGTGCCCGAGATCGCCGCCCGCGCCCACGTCGAGGTGCTGGATCGGCTGATCGCCCGCGCCCTGGACCGCGCCGGCATGGCCCTCAAGGACGTGGACGGCATCGCGGTCGCGGCCGGCCCCGGCCTGATCGGCGGGGTGCTGGTCGGCCTCGTCACCGCCAAGACCCTGGCGCTCGTCGCGCGCAAGCCGCTCCTGGCCGTCAACCACCTCGAGGCGCACGCGCTCACCGCGCGGCTGACCGACGGCCTCGCCTTCCCCTACCTGCTGCTGCTCGCCTCGGGCGGCCACACCCAGCTCGTCGCGGTGAAGGGCGTCGGCGACTACGTCCGCCTCGGCGGCACCATCGACGACGCGATCGGCGAAGCCTTCGACAAGGTCGCCAAGCTCCTCGGGCTGGCCTATCCCGGCGGCCCCGAGGTCGAGCGCATGGCGGAAGCCGGCGACCCGGAGCGCTTCGCCCTGCCGCGGCCGATGCTCGGGCGCCGCGACGCGAACTTCTCCCTGTCCGGCCTCAAAACCGCCCTCCGGATAGAGGCCGAGCGCACGGCGCCGCTCGCCGAGCGGGACGTCGCCGACCTCTGCGCCGGCTTCCAGGCCGCGGTGGTCGACGTGGTGGTCGACCGCGTCCGCGTGGCGTTACGCACCTTCTCCGGCGTCGCCGGGCACCCGACCGCCCTGGTGGCCGCCGGCGGCGTCTCGGCCAACGGCGCGATCCGTAGGGCGCTGGCGGCGCTGGCGGGGGAGGCGGGC
>NZ_VRUX01000924.1:0-1179 GCF_008039885.1 Methylobacterium sp. WL103 | reverse complement strand
GCGCGCGCCTCTCCGGCGGGCAGCGCCAGCGCATCGGCATCGCCCGGGCGCTCTACCACGACCCCGACGTGATCGTGTTCGACGAGGCGACCTCGGCGCTGGACGGCGAGACTGAGGGCGCGGTGATGGCCGCGCTGAACGCGCTGGCCGGCCAGCGCACGCTGATCATGATCGCCCACCGCCTCACCAGCCTGGAGGCCGCCGACACGGTCCACGTGTTGGAGGACGGCCGCCTCGTCGCCTCCGGCCCGCTTCATGCGGTGACCCAGCACCTCGGGGCGGCGGCGTGATCCGCGTGCTGGAAGGCCATTTCCGCCAGGGTGACATAGCCACGACCTCGGAGATCACGTCCATGTCCGACACGATCCACCTGAAAGCCGCCGACGGCACCGAAGCGGCCTTGGCGCTCGCCGGCGCCGAGCCGGTGTCGTGGCGGGTGGGCGGCACCGAATATCTCTGGAACGGCGATCCCGAGCACTGGAACCGGCACGCGCCCTGGCTCTTCCCGGTGGTCGGCGCCTCGGCCGGCGGGGTGGTGCGGGTCGAGGGCCGGACCTACCCGATGGCGCAGCACGGCTTCGCCCGCGACCTGCCCTTCGCGGTGGTGGAGCGGGCCGACGACGCCGTCACCCTGCGCCTGACCGAGACGTCCGAGACGCTGGCGCACTATCCCTTCCGGTTCCGCCTCGACGTCACCGCCCGGGTGCGCCCGGCCGGGCTCGACTTCGCGATCGCGGTCCACAATCCGGGCGATACGGCCCTGCCCTACGGGCTCGGCTTCCACCCGGCCTTCCCCTGGCCGTTCGCAGGCGGCACGCGGGCGGCGGGCGGCGGCTACGCGGTGGAATTCGAGCAGGCGGAGCGCGCCGGCGTCCCCGAGGTCGGCCCCGGCGGCCTGCTGCTGCGCGAGGAGCGCCCGATCCACCTCGACGGCACGACACTGCCGCTCGATCCGGCCCTGTTCACCGAGGCGCTGGTGTTCCGCGATGCGCTGAGCCGCACGATGCGCTTCACCGGGCCGGGCGGCCGGGCGATCCGGATGGCGGTGGAGGACTTTCCGCACCTGGCGGTGTGGACGAAGCCGACGGCGCCGTTCCTGTCGCTCGAAGCCTGGACCGGGCATGCCGACTGGGCCGGCTTCTCGGGCGAGCTCGCCGAGCGGGACGCGCAGCGCCTGCT
>NZ_VRUX01000923.1:0-1179 GCF_008039885.1 Methylobacterium sp. WL103 | reverse complement strand
CACGAGGCCCGCGCGATCCGTGACCCCGCCGGCAAGCCCGGAGGCGCAGGCGGCGGCCAAGGCCGACGCCTACACCGAGGCGCAGAACCACCTCGTGCGCTCGCACCCGATCGAGCGCCAGCTCGCCGACTACCGGCGCGACAACGAGCGGGTCTTGAAGCCGAAGTTCAAGCCCGGCGCCGACGCGTGGTACCATTTCGGCATCGTCGACTTCGACGGGGTGATCGGCGAACTGGAGAAGGCAATCGCCCTGCCCGGCGTCGTGCCGGAGGTCGACACTTCGGCTGCGAGCCTCCTCGCGAGCCTGCGCACGCTCAACCCGACCTTGAAGGCGCTGACCCGCTATCAGACCACTCGCGAGTTCAAGGAGGACGGGTTCCGCCTCGCGCGCGAGCAGCACCCGATCCTCGTGCCGCAGGTCGAGGCGGCGGCCAAGGCGATGGACGCCTACGGCACCGCTTTGTTCGACCGCGAGATGGCCCGCGACCAGCGGCGCGCGGCCGCCCTGCCGGAGGATGCGCCGGCCCGCCGGCTGCTGGACACCAGCCTCGCCCTGAAGCGGGCGGTGAAGCGCTTCGAGGCGCTCGGGCCGAAGTCGGACGTGGCGCCGTTCCTCGCCGCGCTCGGCGAGGTCTCGACCGCCAACCGTCAGCTCGGGACGACCTTCGACGCGCTGGCTCCGAAGGCGGAATCCGCGTGTACCGGCTACGCCGACACGGTGGCGAGCGTGATCGGGCACGGCCGCGACGTCGCCCGGGACATCAAGGCGAAGGGCGACCCGAGCCAGCCGGCGCAGCTGTTCAACGACACATACAACCGCTCAGTGCGCGACATCGAAACCTGCATCCGCAACGAAATGCGCGCGCGGCCGGGCTGAACGTCCGCCTGCGTTTCGCCGTCCCGAGGTCCGGGGCATGCCCTAGCGTTCCGTCATAACCTGAGGAGAGCCCAGCGTGGCCAACGGCACCCGCGTTTCCGAGCGTTGGTTCAACGCCGCCCTGTGGCTCGTCGCCCTGCTGTTCGCAGGCTTCCTGATCGGCCTCGGCTCGCTCGTCGTCGGCGACCTGCCGCAGGTCGAGCACCGCTACACCGTCGAGCAGTTCCTGGACCGCGAGCCGGCCCGCGCCTCGGCTGCCGCGCTCAAGCAGGTCCGGCGCGAGCAGGACGACGCGCGGCGGC
>NZ_VRUX01000922.1:0-1183 GCF_008039885.1 Methylobacterium sp. WL103 | reverse complement strand
GAGGTCGACCGGACGCTGGCGCGCGCCCTCGCGGCCGGGCTCGTCGCGGGGATCGTCCTCGTCGTCCTGCAGGGGCCGATCGCGGCGGCGGCCTTCCGGATCACCGGCGCGAGCCCCGCGGTGATCGCCGGGCTCGCCACCTACGTCCACATCCGCATCCTCTCGGCGCCGTTCGCGCTGGCGAACTACGCCGTGCTCGGCTCGGTGCTCGGGCGCGGCCGCACCGATCTCGGCCTGCTGCTGCAGGTGGCGATCAACGTCGTGAACATCGGCCTGACGCTGGCCCTGGTGCTCGGCCTCGACCTGAGCCTAGCCGGCGCCGCCCTCGCCACGGTGATCGCGGAAGCCGCCGGCCTGGCTCTCGGCCTCGTGATCCTGGTGCGCCTCGGCTCGAAGCCCTGGCGGGTGCCGTGGTCCGAGATCCGAGACCCCGTCGCCCTGAAGCGGACGCTCGCGGTCAACGGCGACGTGATCGTGCGGACGCTGGCGCTCGTGTCGGGCATCGTGCTGTTCTCGGCGCTCGGCGCACGCCAGGGCGACGCGGTGCTCGCGGCCAACGCGGTGTTGTGGAATCTCTTTCTGATCGGCGGGTTCTTCCTCGACGGCTTCGCCACGGCCGCCGAGGCCCTATGCGGGCAGGCGGTGGGCGGGCGCGACGCCGGCGGGTTCCGCAAGGCGTCGGCGCTGTCGCTGGGCTGGTGCCTCGGCTTCGGCCTCGGCGTGAGCCTGCTGGCGCTGTTCGGGGGCCACGCCTTCATCGACTTCGTCACCACGAGCGAGCCGGTGCGCGCGGTGGCGCGGCGCTACCTGCCGCTGGCGGCGGCCGCCCCCTTCGTCGCGGCGCTGCCCTTCGCCTACGACGGCATCTACATCGGCGCGACCTGGACGCGGGCGATGCGCAACCTGATGCTGGCCGCGCTCGCCGCCTATTGCGCCACCCTGGTCCTCGTCCAGGGGCTGCAGCTCGGCAATGCCGGCCTGTGGCTGGCCTTCCTGAGCTTCCTCGGCGCGCGCGGCATCGGGCAGGCCCTGGCCTATCCGGGCCTCGCCCGGCGGACGTTTTCGCCCGACCGCGCCTGAAGCTGCGGCTGAGCTAACCGCCTCAGCGCGGGTCCTTCCATGTGGTCGGCGCGGCGGGGGCCGGCGGCAGCGCCTCGACCCGGCGCTGAACGCTGCGCCGGGT
>NZ_VRUX01000921.1:0-1185 GCF_008039885.1 Methylobacterium sp. WL103 | reverse complement strand
GCCGCCGACCGTGCCCGGCGATCCGCCGGTCGCACGGGCGGCGCCGTCCTGTTGGGCGCGGTCCGTGTCGGCGTTCCCGACCGGCTTGGCCATGGTTCCGGTGGTGCTCGCCGTCTGGTCGGCCGCTCCCTCGTTCGGTCCCTTGCGCTGGCCGGTATCGGGCTGCGAGACGGGCGCGCCCATGCCGACCTGCGTTCCGAGCTCGCGCTTGAGCTTGGCGATGTCGTCCGAGCAGGGGCCGCCATCCTGGGCGTAGGCGGCCGTGTTGAGGAAGCCGAGGGTGGACAGGGCTGCGACGCCGCAAAGCATCTTCAAGCGAGACATGGATATCCTTTTGTAGAGCCGGTCGTCAACGCCGAATTCGGGAACATGTTCAAGATGAAAGGATCTATTTTGCAATTTTTATTTTAGATATAGGGCGGACGTTGAAGGATAGCCGAGGTGGGGCGCTTGGATGGCTCCCTGCGCACGGCTCGTTGCTTCCAGTCGCCGAAGCCGATGGGCGAAGCGCCCGGTCGGCACCCGTCTCCCTCGGTGGGGGCGTGACGCCATCGCGGCCGTAGGCCGAAAGCGGTGCGGGGCTCGGCCGGGCCGCACGAGGATACGAAGGGCCGATCGGGCCTGAAACAGCCCCGCCCTCGCCCCCGTTCCGGCCGCGCCCCTGGTTCAACACGTCACAGGGTTACTCATCCGCGTCGTCGGACGAGCGGCCGCGCGAGCGCTCGTAGGTGGCGATGGCCTGCGAGCAGGCCGGCGACAGGTTCGGGCGGTTGCGCTTGAAGCAGGCCTTCACCTCGGGGCCTCCGGGCTTCATGCCGGCACAGAGGCGGAGGTAGTCGCCGCCGCAATTCGCCTTCATGGCCTCCATCTCGGGCCCTTCCTGCGCCGCCGACGGCTGCAGGAGAGCGAGGGTCAAGGTCAGGGCGGAGGCGAGGGCGAGCCCTGCGCGTGTGGTGAAGCGTCGGTTCATGTCGATCTCACGGTTGGTTGGGGGAAGCCGGCTGTCGTCAACGCGCAGGCTGCGGCGCGTTCCCGGGCTTGTTCGGTGCTGCGGCGGGCGGGCTGGCGAGTTGCTGGCGGGTCTCGGCGAGCTTCGCCTGGGCGGTGGCGAGGTCCTGCCGGGCCGTGGCCAGCCGTCCGTCGAGGGCCGCGGCCTCCGTGTTGCGGCTGGCCAGGGTCTCGGTG
>NZ_VRUX01000920.1:0-1192 GCF_008039885.1 Methylobacterium sp. WL103 | reverse complement strand
GCGGCGATCCGCGCGGGGTCGCCCTCGCCGCCGAGCTTCACCTTGAGCAGCGGCCGGGCCGACGCCTTGCGCGCGGCCTCCTCCATGCTTTCGGGCGAGCCGAGGCTCAGCGTGTAGGCGGTGGTGGCCGGGGCCGGCGCCGTCAGGCCCAGAATCTCCCAGGCGGGGCGCCCCTGCGCCTTGGCCTCGAAATCCAGCAGCGCGCAGTCGAGGGCGTTGCGGGCGGCGCCCGGCTTCATCCGCTCCGTCATCTCGGACCGGGTGAGGCCGGCGGCGATCGCGTCGCCCTGGGCCTCGATCGCGGCGGCGACGCTCTCGACGCTCTCGCCGTAGCGCGGATAAGGCACGCACTCGCCCCAGCCGGCGACCCCGCGCTCCGCGTCGGCGATCCGCGCGGCGACGACCACGGCCTCCGTGCGGCTGCCGCGGCTGATCGTGAACGCGCCGGCGATCGGGAAGCGCTCGATGGCGACGGCGAGCCGCCTCACGGCGCGGTCTCCGGGAACTCGGCGATCAGCCGGTCCACGAGCCCGTCGACGCCGAAGCGCACCGGATCGGTGGCGGGCAGGCCGTACTCGGCGCCGAGCTTGTCCAGCAGCGAGCGGGCGGTGTCCTCCTCCAGCGCCTGGGTGTTCACGGCGATGCCGGTGGGGCGGATGCCGGGATTGGTCAGGCTGCCGAGCTGAATCGTCAGGTCGATCACCTGGCGGATCGAGGGCAGCGGGTGCTGCACGCCGCGCATCGTCGTGCGGCTCGGCTCGTGGCAGACCACGAAGGCGTCGGCCTGCGCCCCGTGCAGCAACCCGAGGCTGACGCCGGCGAAGGACGGGTGGTAGAGCGAGCCCTGGCCCTCGATCAGGTCCCAGTGCTTCGGGTCGGCCGCGGGTGCGATCCACTCGACCGCGCCGGAGATGAAGTCGGCCACAACCGCGTCGATGGCGACGCCCCGGCCGGAGATGAACACCCCGGTCTGGCCGGTGGCGCGAAAATCCGCGTCCATGCCGCGGGCGCGCATGCCTTTCTCCAGCGCCAGCACCGTGTACTTCTTGCCGACCGAGCAATCGGTCCCGACCGCGAGCAGGCGGCGGCCCGGGCGCTTGGTGCCCTTGCCGGTGGCGAAGGTCTCGTCGGTGTGGCGCACGTCGTGGAGCGCCCGGCCGCGGCGTGCGGCCGCCTCGGCGATGGCCGGCAC
>NZ_VRUX01000091.1:0-11350 GCF_008039885.1 Methylobacterium sp. WL103 | reverse complement strand
GAGGCGACGCTCGGCGGCGTCGACGCCGACATGCTGCGGACGGGCTTGCGCGCGCTCGCCTGAGGCGGCCCGCGCGTCGGCCGGACCTACTGCCCGCGCTTCGCCTGGGCCGCGAAACGCACCGCGTCCTCGGCGGCGCGGAACAGGGCGCGGGCCTTGTTCACGCATTCCTGTTGCTCGGAGGCCGGGTTCGAGTCGTAGACGATGCCGGCGCCGGCCTGGACGTGCATGCGACCGTCCTTCACGATCGCGGTGCGCAGGACGATGCAGGTGTCCATCTCGCCCTGCGCGCCGAAATAGCCGATGCAGCCGCCGTACGGTCCGCGCTTCTCGCGCTCCAGCTCGTCGATGATCTCCATCGCCCGCACCTTCGGCGCGCCCGAGACCGTGCCGGCCGGGAACCCGGCCGCCAGAGCCGCGAGGGTGTCGTGACGCGGGTCGAGGTCGCCCTCGACGTTCGAGACGATGTGCATCACGTGGCTGTAGTATTCGAGGAAGAATGAGCCGGTGACCGTGACAGTGCCGAGCTTGGCGACGCGGCCGACGTCGTTGCGGCCGAGGTCGAGCAGCATCAGGTGCTCGGAGCGCTCCTTCGGGTCGGCCAGGAGCTCCTCGGCCAGGGCCCGGTCCGCGGCCGGCGTCGCGCCGCGCGGGCGGGTGCCGGCGATCGGGCGGATCGTGACCTTGTCGTCGCGTACCCGCACCAGGATCTCGGGGCTCGAACAGACCACCTGGAAGTCGCAGAAGTCGAGGTAGCACAGGAACGGCGCCGGGTTCGTGCGCCGGAGCGAGCGGTACAGCGCGATCGCGGGCAGGGTGAACGGCGCCTCGAAGCGCTGCGACAGCACCACCTGGAACACGTCGCCGGCGACGATGTACTCCTTCGCCTTGGCCACCATCGCGAGGTAGGCCTCCGGCGTCGTGTTCGAGACCGGCTCGGGATGCGCCACCGCTGCAAGGTCGATCCGCGCCTCGATCGGCAGCGGCCCTTCCAGCGCCTCGGCGATCCGGTCGAGGCGGGCGAGCGCCGCCTCGTAGGCGGCCCGCGCCATCACGCCCGCGGCCGGCCGCACCGGGCAGACGACCGTGATCAGGTCGCGCACGGAGTCGAACACCACCATCACCCGCGGGCGCACGAGGATGGCGTCGGGCACGCCGAGCGGGTCGGGATTGGGCTCGGGCAGCCGCTCCATGGCGCGAACCATGTCGTAGCCGAGATAGCCGAACAGGCCGGCGGCCATCGGCGGTAGCTCGGGCCCCTCGCGCTCCACGATCGCGCTTTCGGCAATCAGCGCGCGCAGGGAATCGAGGGGCGCCCGGTCGTCGTCGGCGAAGTCGGCGAGGTCGCCGCGGGCCAGCGCCGCCCGGCCGTCGCGGCAGCGCCAGGCGAGGTCGGGATCGAGGCCGATCATCGAGTAGCGCCCGCGCACCACGCCGCCCTCGACCGACTCGAGCAGGAAGGCGGGGCCGGGATGGCGGGCGCGGAGCTTGAGGAACGCGGCGACCGGCGTCTCGAGGTCGGCCACCAGCGTCAGGTCGAGGAGGACCGGCCGTCCGGCCTCGTAGGCCGCCTCGTAGGCGGCGTAGTCGGACGCGTCCGCCACCGGCCTTAGGACTCGCCGCCGATCGCGCGCCGCAGGGCCGCCTGGTTGACGCTGACACCGGCGTTCTTCTGCACCTCGGCGATGTATTCGCCGAGCACGTCGTCGGCGAGCGCCGTGCGGAAGTTGCCCTCGATCGTCTTGTCCGCCGGGCTGCCGGCGACGAAGGCCGGCATCGTCGCGGCCTCGACCTTGTAGACCGCGCGCGACTCGCCCGCCGCCGCCGAGCCGGCCTTGCCGACGGCGGTGGCGAAGATGCGGTTGACCACGTCCACGGTCAGTGCGTCCTTGGCCTGGTTGCGGGCGAGGTCCTCGCCGTCCTGCGGGTTGACGCCGACCTCGGTGCCGAGCGCCTCGATGGTCTCGCCCTTGTCGAGCCGTTCGGCCAGCGCCTTGCCCTTGACCTGGAGCATGCGCGACACCTCGGCCTCGCGCCAGCCGGCGGCGACCGCGTCGCGGACCTCGTCGAGGGGCTTGTCGTGTGCGGCGTCGATCTTGGTCACGTCGTACCAGACGTAGCCGCCGGCCTTGGTCCGCAGCGGCTCGTTGTCCCCGCCGATCTCGGCGCGGTAGAGCGCCGGCAGCGTCGTCTCGGAATCGGGGATGCCGGAGACCGTCTGGCCCGCCGGGTCTTTCCCCTGCGCGTTGACCGCCGGGATCGTCACGATCGGCAGGTCGCGCTCCTTCGCGATGTCGGCGAGGGGCTTGGCGCCGGCGCGCTGGTCCTCGATCGCGTCGTGGATCTTGTCGACGCCTTCGCGGGCACGCGCCAGGGCGATCTGCTTGCGGATCTCCGGCTCGACCTCGGCCAGCGTCTTCACCGTCGCCGGCTCGATCGCGGTGACGTGGAGGAGCACCGTGCCGAAGCGGCCCTTCACGGGCTGGCTGGTGCCGTCCTTCTCAAGGCCGAAGGCGGCGTCGGCCACCGCCGGGTCGAACAGCTCGGCCCGGGTCAGCGTCCCCAGCGTCAGGTCCTTGCCGTCGGCACCGCGCTCCTGCGCCACCGCATCGAAGCCCTTGCCCTCCGTGATCGCCTTGCGCGCCGCCTCGGCGGCGGCGGCGTCGGGGAACACGATCTGCTGGATCGTGCGCTTCTCGGGCGAGCCGAAGCGCGCCTTCTCCTGGTCGTAGACCTTCTGCACCTCCTCGGCCGTGACGGCGTCGGGCTTGGCCATCGCCGTCGGGTCGAGGACCAGCAGGGTCGCGGCGCGGTATTCCGGCGCACGGTAGGCCGAGCGATTGCCCTCGTAATAGGCCTTCAGCGCATCCTCGCTCGGCGCCGCGATGTCGCCGGCGGCGGACGGCGGCAGCATCAGGTAGGCGGCCTTGCGGCGCTCGGTGGCGTAGCGGTGCACAGCCAAGCGCATCGCCTCCGGCACGTGCAGGTCGGCGGAGACCGCCTCGGCGAGCTGCAGCCGGGCGATGACGGCGCGCTGCTCGCGCACGAACATCGCCTCGTTCAGGCCGGCGCGCTGGAGGGTCTGGTAGAACAGCGCCGACTCGAACTGGCCTTGCGCGTTCTGGAAGCTCTTCTCGTCGTGGATCGCCCGGATCACCGAGGTGTCGGGCACCGCGAGGCCGAGGTCGTGGGTCTTCTGGTCCAGCGACGCCTCGGTGACGAGCTGCGACAGCACCTGCCGGTCGACGCCGAGGGCGCGGGCCTGGTCCGGGGTCAGCGTGCGCCGCATCTGCGTCTGGTAGCGCTGCAGCTGGTTCTGGTAGGCGGTGCGCACGGCCTCGGCGGTGATCGGCGTCTTGCCGACCGTGGCCACCGGGGTCGAGGAGCCGCCGCGGAAGAACTCCTCCACGCCGAAGACCGCGACGCCCGCGATCAGGAACGTGAAGATCACCGTCAGCACGATCTTGCCGAGCCAGTGCTGGCTGGCGTTGCGGATGTTCTGCAGCATGCTGGTGGCTTGACTCTCTTGCAGGCTCGCGCGCGCTCGGATCGCCGGGGCGGGCGCCGCGAGGCGCCGTCCTTCGATCCGCCCGCGATAGCCTAGTCCGCCCCGGCAGGCAAAGGCGGGCGCGCGACCGCCTACTGCGTCAGGCGGGTCATCTTCACGGCGCGGTCGAACATCGTGCTTAGCGCGGTGGCGATATCGTCCGAGGTGTTGGCGGTGAAGAAGTAACCCGGCGAGGCACAGCTCTTCAGGGGCGTCGCGAGTGTTGGGCTGATGCCGTTTACCCGGGTGTTTTCACCGGCCGTATAGCTACCGTCGTCCGGAGAGTTGATGAAGATATAAGGAATGTATAGGATCGAAATCGTCGCGCCCGCAGTCTTCAGCGCGCTGCAATTTGCAGGGTCGATCTTGGCTGGGCTCGAGCCATCCCAGTCGGCGTTCGCGTAACCAGAAAATTTGGACGGATTGCCGGGATACGTATACTTGCCGTTCTTCGAAACGTAATAATGTTGACCGTTCTGCATGCCGTCCGTGATGAGAAACAGGAACGGCTTGGGATTGCCAGTGGACGAGCCGTCCCCGAAGGCCGAGATCGCCGACTTCATTTGAGGTAGGGCGACCTCGAAATGCGTTCCGCCGCTCCCCGTGCCGGTGCTTGGATCGCCGTTTATCGAGAGCTGGGTGGTGTTGGTATCAAGGAGGTTCGTGAGCGCCATCGGCCATGTTTTCGCGCAGTCGGCCGCGGTGCTTGCGGTGGCGAGATTGCTGGAGAGCGGGGAGAGTGTCGCCAACTGGTTGATGAACGGATAGATGCCGACCCGATACTGGTTCGGGACCAACTGGTTCGCGGCGCGCTGAAGGAGCAGGCAGACGGCGTTGTTGACCGAGTCCGAACGCAACTGGATCTGCGGCTTGGCATTCACTGCCTTGTTCCATCCGTTTTTTGAGGGGAAGTGGCAGGCGAACATGCAACCCTGTGAGGAGTCGGACTCGATGTTTATGTCGGCAAGCCGCTTCATGTCTTTTGTCGAGGTCGGTAGCCCCATCGACCCTGAGACATCGACCATCAGATAGAAGTCGAGGTAGCTCGCGAGGTCGGTCGAGGCCGTGACGGTGTTGGCGAGATTCGTCGTCGGCGCGCGGAAAATCCGGCCGAAGTTGTTCGTCACCGTGGCCGTGTAGGCGACCGTCGAGGTCAGGGTCTGGCCGCTCGATACCAGCTGCGGCGTCTGGAGCGTGTAGGTGGCGTAGGGGACGGTGCCCGCGTTCACGTTGAAGATGTTGGTGGCTTGGTTGATGCCCGCCGCGATCGCCTTGGCGGTGAGGTTGGCTTGGCCCTGATTGGCGGCGATGTAGGCCTTGGCGGTCGCCACGGCCGCGACCGCGGCGGCATCCGCTGCGTTGTCGAGCTTGGTCTTGTTGGTCATCGAGACGCCGTAATCGACCCCGAGCCCGATGAGGCCGATCATCGGGATCAGGCTGAGGCCGAAGATCATCGCGATGTTGCCGTCACGCGCCGCAGCGAAGCTCGGGCGCGAGGCGGAGGGGCGGCCGACCCGGCGAAGGTTCGTCAGTAGCCAGGACATTTCGAGCCGATCCCGTCGTTGTTCGTGGTGTCGTAGTTGATGAGGTCGGCGTAGCGCGGCTGGACGTAGACCGAGCGGGCGATCTGGCTGGCCGGGAAGAACTTCGCGCCGAAGGTCGGCTTGAACGTGAAGACCACGTCGATGACGATGAGCGAGCCTGGGCCGTAGACCGAGCGTGGAAGGGTGCCGGTGCTCGGCGCCGCCGTGTTGTCGGCGGGCTGCAGCGGAGTGCTGCAAAGCCGCTTGTTGCCGCCGTAGGTCCCCGTGCTCGTCCAGACGACGTTGGCGTTGTAGCAGGCGCTCATGTCGGCGCTGTTGGTGCAACCGGCAGACTTCTGAGAGAAGGCAACGCTGGTGTAGTTGATGAGGATGTCCTGCCACCACAGCAGACCTTGCCGCTGGGCGTCCTTCATCACGTAGGGGAACAGGACGAGCGCCGCGTCGAAGCTGAAATGCAGGTCGGTCGCGTTGACCGTCGCGATGGTGGAGCCCTGCGGCGGTACGGCCTGGGAAATCATCTGGCTGATCGATTGCGCGACGAGCTCGACCTTTCGCGTCGCGTTGACGTAGGTGATGACCTGGATGCCGCCCAGCATCAGCATGAGCAGGATCGGGAAGACGATCGCGAACTCGACGATCGACACGCCGCGTCCGTCGTCACGAAAGCGTCGCGCCAGAACTGTCGGGCCGCGCGCCATCAGAACTTCTCGTTGCGGAACGCCGCGGTCGAGACCGCGAGGTAGCTCTTGGTGCCGCCGTTCCCGAGCATGGACGCGAAGGCCGCGGGCAGGACGGGGATCGGATAGATCACCTGCAGGTACTGGTAGTCGCCGGCATTCCCGAGATTGTATTGGCCCGGGCCGCTGCTCTGCGACGGGATCTGCAATCCGCTGCCGTCCGGCTTGACGAAATTGTAGTATCCGCCCGCGGAAGGCAGCGGGACGATGTAGAGGTTCACCACGACGTTCGCGCACGACATCACGCTCGGAAGCTTGCTGCAGAGCGCGGTCTTGAAGGTGGCCTGATCCGTGGACCCGAACTGGGCTTTGCCGGTCATGACCTGACGCGCGGCCTGGCTCGTGGCGTAATCCAGCCGCTGGTTGACGAACAGAACCAGGGCGGCGACCATGACGAACGTGATCGTCAACAGCAGCATCGGCGCCACGAGGGCGAACTCGACCGCCGTCGCCCCACTTCGACCCTGTAGCAATTGCCGTGCACCGCGCATGCCCTGTCATGGCACGGCAGGAATTAAGGCCAGTCTAACATAGTGTAGTCTTTTCGGGCCTAATGCCCCGTCGCCTGGACGGCATTCCGCGCGGTTCGCGGGCCATTTCCCGATGCGCCCCTTTCGGGCTGCTTTGGCTCACAGCGAGCGTCGCATGATCTTCGCCTGCGATCGTCTCACGCGGGCGCCGATCCGGTTTGCGCCCTCGGGCGGGCTCTGGTAGCCCCGGCCCCCGCATGCGACGGGCGGCGCAAGGGACGGCAGGGACATCGATGATGCGTTCGGGACGGCGGCCCCTGGTTGCGGGCAACTGGAAGATGAACGGGACGCGGGCCTCGATCCCCGTGGTCGACGCGGTGCGGACCGGGCTGTCGCCGGCGCTCGCCGAGACCATCGACCTGCTGATCTGCCCGCCCTCGACGCTGATCTCGGCCTGCGTGGCCGCGACCTACGATTCGCCGATCGCCATCGGCGGCCAGAACCTGCACGCCAAGCCGAGCGGCGCCTTCACCGGCTCGATCTCCGCCGAGATGCTGGCCGACCTCGGCGCCACCTACGTCATCGTGGGCCATTCCGAGCGCCGGGCCTACCACCACGAGACCGACGACGGCGTCCACGCCAAGGCGCTCGGCGCCCGGCGCGCGGGCCTGTGCGGCATCATCTGCGTCGGCGAGACCATGGAGGAGCGCGAGCAGGGCCGGGCGCTGGACATCGTGCGCGCGCAGCTCGCGATCGGCACGCCGAAGGGCGCCACCGCGGCCGACACCGTGATCGCCTACGAGCCGGTCTGGGCGATCGGCTCGGGCCGCACGCCGACGGCGCGCGAGATCGCCGAGGTCCACGCCTCCCTGCGCGAGATGCTCGACAAGCTCGTCGGCGAGGAGGCGGCCAAGATCCGCATCCTCTACGGCGGCTCGGTCAAGCCCGGCAACGCCCGCGAGCTGCTCTCGGTGGAGAACGTCGACGGCGCGCTCGTCGGCGGCGCGAGCCTCGTCGCCGAGGACTTTCTGGGGATCTGCGCGGCCTACGCCTGAGCGGCGCCTCGCTCAGATCTTGTAGGCCTGCCGGGCGAGCAGCCGCCAGCGGCCGCCGTCGCGGTGCCAGACCTGCATCACGCCGATGCGCACCGGCACGGTCTTGCCGCCGGAGGTCGTCTCGCCGCTGAAGACGTGCCGGGCGATGGCGTCCTCCCCGACGACCGAGACCGAGCGGTCCGACAGGACGATGCTCGGGAAGGCGGAGCGCCGGCTCGTCAGCTCGTCGACGAAGGCGGCCTTGTCCTGCACCGCGCCGCCGGAATGGCCGTAGCTCAGGCCGTCGAGCACCAGCGCGTCCAGGGCGGCGGCGTCCGGTGCGAGCAGGGCGGCGGTCAGGGCGTCGACCGCCGCCTCACCTCGGCCTCCGCGCCGGCGGATGCTGCAGGGTTGGAGGCGAGGAGGGCTGCGGCGAGAGCGAGAGCGAGCAGGGGGCGGCGTGCGATGGGCATGGCGTCTTCCTTCCGATCCGGTCGGGGCGCGTTGGCCGCGCCAGGTTCCGACGCCGTCTTTGAGCATGCGGAGCCCACGTGCGGCGAGGCGGACGGCTGACATCGCGTCGGCGATCGTCATGTTTGGCGCCCGCCCGCTTGTGGTGTATGCCCCCGCCAGATGGGCAGCCGGTGCGACGCAGCGCCGGCCGCCGCGTCCGGTTCCCACCCCAGCGGGCGGCTCGCGGGACCGGGGCACGCACTGAAAACGATTCCGGAAACCCGATGCAGACCGTCCTGATCGTCGTCCACCTCATCATCGTGTTGTCGCTGATCGGCGTCGTGCTGCTGCAGCGCTCCGAGGGCGGCCTCGGCCTCGGTGCGGGCAGCAGCGGCGGCGGCGTCTCCGGCTTCATGACCGGGCGCGGCCAGGCCAACGCGCTGACGCGGGCGACCGCGATCCTCGCCGCCCTCTTCTTCGTCACCAGCCTGACTCTGGCGGTGATGTCGCACCGCTCCGCCGCGCCGAAGTCGATCCTCGACGGCGCCGGCGGCACCGCGCAGCCGACCGGCCAGCCCGCGGGCGCCGACAACCTGCTCGACACTCTGCGCCGCCAGAACAACGCCCCGGCCGAGGGCACTCCGACGGCGCCCGCCGCTCCGGCTCCCGCTCCGGCTCAGCCTGCCGTTCCGGACGCGCCGCAGTCGCGTTGAACGCCGCGTCGCACCCTGGACGGCGCAGCCGCGCCGTTCGATCGGACAAAAGAAACTTAACGCTCCCGCCCTAGGCCTGCCCAATCCAGCGTTGCGCGATTTCCGTAGGGATCGCGCGATGCGGGTGTCATGCCGTTTGGCGAATCGCCCAGCCTTCTCTATGGACCGAGGCCCATGACGCGGTACGTTTTCATCACCGGCGGCGTGGTCTCCTCGCTCGGCAAGGGTTTGGCCTCTGCGGCGCTCGCAGCGCTGCTCCAGGCGCGCGGCTACACGGTGCGCCTGCGCAAGCTCGACCCCTATCTCAACGTCGATCCGGGCACGATGAGCCCGACCCAGCACGGCGAGGTCTTCGTCACCGACGACGGCGCCGAGACCGACCTCGACCTCGGGCATTACGAGCGCTTCACCGGCGTGCCGGCGACCCGGGCCGACAACATCACCACGGGCCGGATCTACCAGGACATCATCGCCAAGGAGCGCCGCGGCGACTACCTCGGCGCGACGATCCAGGTGATCCCGCACGTCACCAACGCGATCAAGGACTTCGTCCGCGACGGCAACGACGCCTTCGACTTCGTGCTCGTCGAGATCGGCGGCACGGTCGGCGACATCGAGGGCCTGCCGTTCTTCGAGGCGATCCGCCAGCTCGGCAACGACCTGCCGCGCGGCTCGACCGCCTTCGTGCACCTCACGTTGCTGCCCTACATCCCGTCCGCGGGCGAGCTGAAGACCAAGCCGACGCAGCACTCGGTGAAGGAGCTGCGCTCGATCGGCATCCAGCCCGACATCCTGCTATGCCGCTGCGACCGGCCGATCCCGGCCGACGAGCGGCGCAAGCTCGGGCTGTTCTGCAACGTGCGCGAGACCGCGGTGATCGAGGCGCGCGACGTCGCCTCGATCTACGACGTGCCGCTGTCCTACCGCGAGGCCGGCCTCGACCGCGAGGTGCTAGCGCATTTCGGGCTCGCCCACGACGGCGAGCCGGACCTGACGCGCTGGCGCACGATCTCGGAGCGGGTGCGGAACCCCGAGGGCGAGGTCACCATCGCCATCGTCGGCAAGTACACGGGGCTGAAGGACGCCTACAAGTCGCTCACCGAGGCGCTGACCCACGGCGGCATCAGCCATCGCTGCCGGGTGAACCTCGAATGGATCGAGGCGGAGGTGTTCGAGCGCGAGGACCCGGCCCCGTTCCTGGAGGGGATCAACGGCATCCTGGTGCCGGGCGGGTTCGGCCAGCGCGGCGCCGAGGGCAAGATCCGCGCGGCCCGCTTCGCGCGCGAGCGCAAGATCCCGTATTTCGGGATCTGCTTCGGGATGCAGATGGCGGTGATCGAGGCGGCCCGGTCGCTCGCCGGCGTGCCCGACGCCAACTCCACCGAGTTCGGCGACACGCCCGAGCCTGTCGTCGGCCTCCTCACCGAGTGGCTGCGCGGCAACGAGCTGGAACAGCGGGCGGCCGCCGGAGACCTCGGCGGCACCATGCGGCTCGGCGCCTACGGCGCGACGCTCCACCCCGACACCAAGATCGCTGCGATCTACGGTAGCACCGACATCTCCGAGCGCCACCGGCACCGCTACGAGGTCAACATGGCCTACCGTGAGCGGCTCGAGGCCAAGGGCCTACGCTTCTCCGGCCTGTCGCCGGACGGGCTGCTGCCGGAGACGGTGGAGCATGTCGGCCACCCGTGGTTCATCGGCGTCCAGTTCCATCCCGAGCTGAAGTCGCGCCCGTTCGCGCCGCATCCGCTGTTCGAGGGGTTCGTCGGCGCCGCGATCGAGCAGAGCCGCCTGGTGTGAGGCGGCGGTGCCCGCGATGACGTCGATCTCCGGGCTGCCCGCCTTCCTCGGCTACGGCGCCGTCGCCTGCGGGCTGGTGGCGCTCTACCTCGGCGTCTACTTGACGGCGACCGCGCACCGCGAGATCGCGCTGATCCGGGCGAACAACGTCGCCGCCGCGATCGCGCTGGGCGGCAGCCTGGTCGGCTACGCACTGCCGCTCGCCGTGGCGATCTACAACGCGCAGTCTGTCCTCGACTGCGTGATTTGGGGCCTCGTGGCGCTGGTCGTGCAGATCCTGATCTACTTCCTGGTCCGGCTCGTCCTGCCGGACCTGTCGCGGCGGATCGCAGATGGGGAAAGCGCCGCCGCGATCCTGCTGGCCGCCGCCTCGCTCGCTGGCGGTGTGATCGACGCCGCGTCCATGACCTACTGAACGCGGCCGGTCGCGGCCGTCCGATCGTCGGCCTGCGACCTTCTCAAGCGCGGCCGGAGTTCTTACGTCTCGGCCTTGCGGCATTCTGCCGTCCAGGAGCCGGGCCGTCCGAGACGGTCCGAACGATCATGTCCTCGCCGATCGAACGGTCTTCGAAGCGCTCGACCACCGTCGCGCTCGTCCTCGTCGCCGGCGCAGGGGCCACGGCCTTCGCGCTCGGCCGCTGCGACCCCTCGCAGCGCGAGGAGGACGTGCTGGTCTACCGCGATCCCGACGCCTGCATCCGCGGCGGGCTCCGCACGGAGAACGATTGCCGGAGCGCCTACGCCACGGCCCTGGCCGCCTACCCGGAAGGCGCGCCGCGCTATCCCTCACGCGTCGATTGCGAGGGGCATCATGGCGCCGGGCACTGCGTGGACGGTACCGCCGTCGCGGCGAGCGCCGCCGGGAGCTTCGTGCCGATGCTCGCCGGCTACGCGGTCGGCCGATTGGCCGAGCAGGCCCTCGCGCCGCAGCCGCTGTATGATCATCGCCCCGATCAAGCCGGCATCGCATCGTCCGGCGCGGGTGGAGGCGGCTACTGCACGAGCTGGGGCGGGCGCGTCGTCACCGGCAGCGGTGGCGCGTCGTCGAG
>NZ_VRUX01000919.1:0-1195 GCF_008039885.1 Methylobacterium sp. WL103 | reverse complement strand
CCGCGGGCGCCACGCCGCTGCCCTGGCGGCTTCTCGGGGAATGCCTCGGCGAGGCCTATCAGGTCGCCGACGACCTGCGCGACGTCGCCTGCCGCCAGGAGGAGATCGGCAAGCCGGCCGGCCGCGACGCAACCCTCGGGCGCCCGAACGCCGCCCTGCTCCTCGGCCGCGGCGGCGCACTCGATCGCCTGAAGCGCCTCTCGGCCGAGGCGATCGAGGTGATCCCGACTTGCCCCGGCGCCGACGCGCTCCGCGCCGAGATCGCCGCACAGACCCGGCTATTCCTGCCCGCGAGCCTCGCCCACGAATTCGCCTGAGGCGGGATTTTCCATGCTGTCGGAGGTGGATGCCGGTCCGGTCGCGGGTCCCCTCGTCCAAGGGGAGAGGGACAGTGTGAGGGGCGTGACCTTTCCGGACGACGCACGCTCCTCACTCCAGCCTTCTCCACCTGGGAGATTGCACGCGCGCGGCCCGCGCCCCACCCTTCGCGAGCGCTTTCGCGCGTTCCGCATCGCCCGGGTGGCGAGCCCGGCGTTCCAGCGCTGGGCCGCCGGGTTTCCCCTGACGCGGCGCATCGCGCAGCGGAACACGCGGGCGCTGTTCGACCTGTGCGCCGGGTTCACCTACTCGCAGGTGCTGTTCGCCTGCGTCCGCCTCGACCTGTTCCACACGCTGCGACCCGGCCCGCTCCCGACCGCGGTCCTGGCCGAGCGCTTCCGCCTCGCGCCGGAGCGGGCGGAGCGTCTGTTGAAGGCCGCCGCCTCCCTCGACCTGATCGCCCGCCTGCCCGACGGGCGCTGGGCGCTGGCCGACCTCGGGGCGGCGCTGATCGGCAACCCCTCGGTGGCGGCGATGATCGAGCATCATGCCATGCTCTACGCCGACCTCGCCGACCCGGTGGCGCTGCTGCGCGGCGAGCCGGGGCCGACGCGTCTTTCCGGCTACTGGCCTTACGCGATGGCCGCCGAGCCCGACGCCGCGGAGGCTGACGCGGTGGCCGGCTACAGCCGCCTGATGGCGGCCTCGCAGGCGCTCATCGCCGAGGACGTGTTGGACGCCTATTCGCTCGCCTCGCACGCCTGCCTGATGGATGTCGGCGGCGGGGAGGGCGCCTTCGTCACGGCCGCCGCCGCCCGCCACCCCGGCTTGCGCCTGATGCTGTTCGATCTGCCGGCCGTCGCCGCGCGGGCAGAGG
>NZ_VRUX01000918.1:0-1196 GCF_008039885.1 Methylobacterium sp. WL103 | reverse complement strand
GGGCGGGGCGAGCGGGGTCTTGGCCACCCCGTTGGCCCAGGCCGCCTGGAAGATCGCCGACGCGATCGGCACGGAGACGTGGCCGCCGGTCTGGCCGCGGCCGAGCGTCTTGCGGGTGCCGTCGGCGTTGTCGTAGCCGACCCAGACCACCACCGTGACCTCGTTGGTGAACCCGGCGAACCACGCGTCGTTCTCGTTCTCCGAGGTGCCGGTCTTGCCGGCGACGAACTGCGAGACCCGCGACAGGGCCGCCGCGGTGCCGTGGTTGGTCACGCCCTGGAGCATGGTCTTGAGTTGGTAGAACGCCACCCGGTCGGCCGAGCCGATCCGCACCGGCTCGCGGGCGGCGTGGGCGTAGACGGGCGTGCCGTCGCGCTCGACCCCTTCGAGGGCGTAGGGCGCGGTGCGCGCGCCCTCGTTGGCGACCGCGGCGTAGAAGCCGGCGAGATCGATCATCCGCACCGGCTGGGCGCCGAGCACGAACGGATAGTACGGCTCGCAGGCCGCGTAGATCTGCGCCTCCAGCGCGATGTCGCAGACGCGCTTGAGGCTGGCCGGCGCCTTGTCCGCGATGCCGCCCTGGAGCAGGCGGGCGGTGACGAGGTTCTTCGAGAATTCCAAGCCCCGCCGCAAGGTCGTCGGCCCGGAGCCGCCGCCGTCGTAGTTCTTCGGTGACCAGCTGTCGCCGACCCCGCCGATCGGAGGCAGGGTCACGGGCGCGTCCATCACCAGGGTGTTGGGCTGGAGCCCGGCGTTGAGGGCCGCGAGGTAGGTCAGCGGCTTCAGGGTCGAGCCCGGCTGGCGCACCGCCTGCGTCACGCGGTTGAGCTGGCTCGCCGGATAGGAGAACCCGCCGGCCATCGCCAGGATGCGCCCCGTTCGGTTCTCCAGCACCAGAGCCGCACCCTGCACGGACGGCTTCACCCGGATCTCGGCACGAAGGCCCTTCTCGTCACGAGACCCCTTGCCCTCGCGCAGCTTCACCCGGACGACGTCGTAGGGCTGCAGCTTGCCCCGCGCGATGCCGGGATCGAGCGACGCGACGCGGCCGTCGCCGAGCCCGACCTTCACGCCGTTGCGGCCGGTCTCCAGCACCACGGCGAGCGGCCAGCGCACGTCGTAGAGCACCGGCCGGGCGCTCTCGAGCGCGCGCAGCCACACGGGCTTCCCGGCCGGCGCGGCGACGGTCGCCTTCC
>NZ_VRUX01000917.1:0-1197 GCF_008039885.1 Methylobacterium sp. WL103 | reverse complement strand
GGCGAGCGGCGTGCCGACGGCCGCCCAGCCCGCCGCGAGGTCGGCATAGTGCAACGCCTGGCGGCGGTAGCCTTCCGCACCCGTGAAGTAGGCCAGCACCTGCGCTTCGGCCGCCGCCGTCCCGTCGGGCGAGCCGGGCAGGTCGGGGGCGGGATCGCAGGTGATGCGGCCGCGCCAGGGGTAGGCCGCCTGGCCGAGCGCACCGGGCCGGTAGGGGTCGGGCAACGCGTTGCCGACCGCGACGTCCATCATCACGAACGGGTAGAGCACCACCGCGAGGCCGCGGCGGGCGAGTTCCGCCACCAGGCGAGCGAGGCCCGCATCCGAGGGCGTGCCGCCGTAGGCCGGGGTTCCGTCCGGCGCGGTCGAGACCGACCGGGCCTGCGCGCGGTCGAGGCCGGCCACGCGCCAGGTGTCGCCGACGGTCGCCTTGGCGCCGATCTCGACCCGCGGGGCGACCGTGCACTGTCCGGCGCGCAGGTCGTCGCCGAACCACGCCACCACCACCGCGACGCGGGCGAGGTTCGGGCACAGCGCCTGAAGCGCGTCCAGCGACGCGACCACGTCGCTCGCCGCCTGCAGCTGGAACCGGTTGGCGCCCTGCGTCCGCCCGAGGCCGAGGTCGACGGTGACGCCGGTGGGATCGAGGCCGAACTCGGACGCGCCGGGGATCAGGTTCACGGCGCGGACCAGCGGCGCGACGCCGTTGACCGGCCGCACCACCTCGAAGGCGAATTGCGGGATGCGGTTGCCGTAATCGGCCAGCGGCAGCCCCTCGAACACCACGTAGGCGAGGCCGCGATAGGCCGGCGCGTCGGCGCCCTCCTTGGCGACGATCAGCGGATCGGGCGCTTGGGTCGCCGCGCCGACGTGGACGCGGCAGGTGATCGCGGTGCGGTCGAGCTCGGTCCCGTCCGCCCAGATCCGCCGGACGAGGGCGATCTCGCCCTCGCACAGGCCGACCGCGAGGTTGGCGAAGTAGGCGTAGCTGGTCCGCACCGTCTTCTGCCCGCCGCCGCCCTTCGACGGGGCGGCGGCGCGCTCGACGGCGGTGTTGGCAACCTCGAGCGGTCGCGTCGCCCAGATCAGGGTGCCGCCGAGCTTCGCCCGGCCGTAGACGCGCGGCACCGGGTCGCCCTCCGTCGAGGACAGGCCGGCGACGTCCGACAGCCGCGGGCCGGCAACGTACCGCGGGCT
>NZ_VRUX01000916.1:0-1203 GCF_008039885.1 Methylobacterium sp. WL103 | reverse complement strand
CCCCCCCCCCCCCCCCCTTTTTTTTTTTTAATTATACGGCCACCACCTATATATACACTTATGGAGTCGTCGGCAGCGTCTGTTGTTTATAACAGGTCGGCGTCGCCCACCGTCACCACGGCCTCGACGAGGCCCCCGACGGTGCCGGCCACCAGCATCGAGGCCGTGGCCACGGCCAGGCCGTCCGCCGCGGTCCGGTTGTCGAGCCCGACCTCGTAGACGCTCACCGACCGCGCCGGGCCTGCGGCGAGCTGCACGAGCATGCAGGGCGCGGCGACGGGCTCGACGAAGACGCAGCGCACGGCGTCTCCGTAGAGCAGTTTCAGGCCGAGGGTGACGCCGCCCGGGGCGCCGCCGACGCCGCAGGGGAGGTAGACGCACAAGGGATGGGCCGCGTCCACGCTCACGCCCGCCGCGTCGAGCTGGCGCCGCAGGTCGAAGGCCGCCGCCGCGTAGCCGAGGAACAGGTCGACCGAGCTCTCGTCGTCGACGAAGTGCGCGTCGGCGCGGCCCTCGAAGGCGATCCGCGCGGCGGCGACGGCGCTGCCGTAATCGCCCGCATGCTCCACCACCCGGGCGCCGAGGTCGCGCAGGCGGCGCTTCTTCCACGCCTTGGCGTCGTGGGACATGTGCACCTCGACCTGGAAGCCGAGGGCGCGGCCGATCACCCCGACGCTGAACCCGAGGTTGCCGGTGCTTCCCACCGCGATCGTGTGGACGCCGAAGGCCGCCCGGACATCCGGGTCGGCGAGGCGGGCATAGGAGGACGCGCCCGAGAGCCAGCCCGCGGCGAGGCCGAGCCGCTCGGCCTCGACCAGCACCTCGTAGACGCCGCCCCGCGCCTTGATGCAGCCGGTGATCGGCAGATCGTGGTCGGCCTTCACCCAGGCCGCGGCCCCCGGGCGTCCCGACACCAGGGCGGCCAGGTCGGCGGAGAGCGGCAGGAGGGCCGAATCGATCCGGCCGGTCGCGAGTTCGGGAAACAGCCGGGCGAGGAGCGGATCGAAGCGGCGCCAGCGCGCCTCGGCCGCCTCGACCTCGGCGAGGCCGAAGGCCAGGCCCGGCAGGATCTCGGCGGCGCGGCCCAGGCGCGGGTTGCGCCAGACCGTGGGCCTGCCGTCCCGCACGGCGTCGGGGAGATCGAGCGGGGGCGTGCCGGCGGCGCTCATGCGGACGGTCTCCTGTAACGGGAATCGGCTCGGG
>NZ_VRUX01000915.1:0-1204 GCF_008039885.1 Methylobacterium sp. WL103 | reverse complement strand
GGACCCTGTGGGCGGCGCTCGTCGTGGCGCTCGCCGGTCCGCGCCTCGTCCTGCCGGCGACGGCGCTGCCGGCCTCGGGCCGCGAGATCATGCTCGCCATGGACCTGTCCGGCTCGATGGAGCGACGCGACTTCTCCCTCGACGGCGAGACCGTGAACCGACTCGTCGCGGTCAAGCGCGTCGGCGCCGACTTCATCCGCCGCCGGGCCGGCGACCGCATCGGCCTGGTGATCTTCGCCGACCAGGCTTTCGTGGCCGCCGGGCTCACCTTCGACACGGCGAGCGTGGCGCGGGCCCTGGAGGATGCGACCATCGGCCTCGTCGGCCGTTCCACCGGCATCGGCGACGGCCTCGGGCTGGCGCTGCGCCGGCTCGACCCGAAGGATTCCGGCGGCGAGGGGCAACCGGTCGCGTCCTCGAAGGCGGTGATCCTGCTCTCCGACGGCGCCAACAACGCCGGCCAAACCACGCCGAAGGACGTGGCGGCGCTGGCGAAGGAGCTCGGGATCAAGGTCTACACGATCGCGCTCGGTCCCCGCGACATGGCCGACGCCGACGGCGAGCAGGACGTGGTCGACACCGAGACGCTCCGGGAGATGGCCGAGATCACCGGCGGCAAGGCCTTCCGGGTGAAGACCACCGACGACCTCGTCGCGGTCGCCGACGCCATCGACACCCTGGAGGGGGGCCGTGCCAAGGCCCCCCCGGTGCCTCTGCGCCACGACCTCTGGCCCTGGCCCGCGGCGCTGGCCTTCGCCTGCGCCGGGCTGCTGCTGGCCTCCCGGAGGCGGGGATGAAGCGTCTTCGTTCTAGTCTCTTCGAGCGGGCGCGAGACTTCGGCGCGACCAATACCGCGCATCCCCTCTCCCCGCCTGCGGGGAGAGGGCCGTGCCGACCTCGTCGTCGGCGCGGCGAGGCGGCAGCCGAAGGTGAAGGGGTGCTTCCGGACGCCCGCCTTCGGCAACGCCCCCTCACCGCCGCTTCGGCTTCGCCTGCGCTTCCCGCAGGCACGACGAGGTGCCTGCGGGCCTCTCCCCGCCTGCGGGGAGAGGGGGGCCCTCTCCACCGAGGGAGCGTTCGGCGATGACCCTCTTCGACGCCTACGCGCTCCTACGCCCCTGGTGGCTGCTGGCGATTCCCGTGATCGCCGTGCTGGCCTTCCGGGCCGCCGCCCGCGCGGCGCCGCTCGGCGATTGGGCGCGGG
>NZ_VRUX01000914.1:0-1206 GCF_008039885.1 Methylobacterium sp. WL103 | reverse complement strand
CTCCAGGACGGGCGCGCCGACCTCGCGGTGGTGCGGCCCGACGTCGACCTGCCGACCAACGGCCTGACGCTGGCGATCCTGCGCGACCAGGCGATGATCATCGTCTCGCCGGAGACCGCCGGGATCGACGCGTTTCCCAAGCTCGGCGGCCGGCGGCTCGGCATCGCCGCGCACAAGGACGCCGACCTCTCGCTGCTGAAGAGCATCCTCGGCTATTACGGCCTGACCCTTGAGACGGGGCCCGTCGGCGCGAAGGTGCCGGCGCAATCCGTCCTGCTCGTGCCGGTCGAAGGTGCGCAGGCCGGCCCGGCGATCCGGGCGCGGACGGTCGACGCGTTCGTGAGCATCATCGCCCCGTCGGCACCGAAGGCCCTGGCCCTCGTCGAGGCGGTCAAGGCCGTCAGCAAGGGCGGCAAGGTCAACTTCGTCGGCGTGCCGGACGACGCGGCGATCATCGAGCGCTTCCCGCGCCTGCAGGCCGTCACGGTCCCGGGCGGGTTGTTCGGCGGGGCGCCCAAGCTTCCCGACGACGACGTCAAGACCGTCGGCGCCTCCTACCGGCTGATGGCCCGCGCCTCGCTCGGCCGGGTGGTCGCGGCCGACGTGACCCAGAACCTGTTCGAGTTGCGCACCGCCGCGGCGAAGACGAGCGACGCGGCCGAGTACGTGCTGGCCCCGGCCTACGAGACGACGGTGGCGGCCACGAGCGCGCGGATCCCGATCCATCCCGGCGCCATCGACTACTACGAGCGCGAGCAGCACAGCTTCGTCGACCGCTACGGCGACACCCTCTACCTGCTGGCGGCGCTCGCCGGCGGCCTGGTCTCGGCGATGGCGTGGCTGCGGCAGCGGCTGGCCGGCCTGCGCCGCGAACGGATCGACGAGGTCACCGACCGCCTGCTGGCGATCATCGACGAGGCGCGCACCCTGCGCGACCCGGCCGCCATCGCGGCGCTGAACGTCGAGATCGACCGGCTCGCGACCGAGGTCGTCCGCTATGCCCGGGCGCGCGCGCCGGAGATGCGGACCATGGCCGCCGTGGGCATCGCCATCGAGACGGCCAAGGCCACCGTCGCCGATTGCCGCAACGCGGCTGCGGCCGGGCACGGGCCGCACAGCAAGCCGCCGTTCAAGCCGAGTCTGCATCTGGCCGGCGGCGAGGCATGACCGCCTTTCGCCTGCGCCGACGCCCGCCGTCGCGCGGCT
>NZ_VRUX01000913.1:0-1206 GCF_008039885.1 Methylobacterium sp. WL103 | reverse complement strand
GTACCGTTCCCCCGAGCCAGGCCTCGCTCGGGGTCGGCGCCGTGATCGCGTGGCTCGCCGCACTCGCCGAGCCGGTGCGCGCCGACCCGACCGAGGCCTGGCTCGGGGGAACGGTACTGGTCCTGTTCGCGGTGGTCATGACCTGGCAGGCGTTCGTGGCGTGGCAGTACCTCTACGGCCTCGTCGCGTCCGGCTTCGGCGCGCGGGCGAAATCCGCCCTGGAGCGCCGTTCGGAGACGGTGCCGGCCCGCGCCTCGGGCCTGTCGCGCACGGCCGCGGTGGTGGCGATCCACGCCGAGGACCCGGTGGCGGTGTTTTCGGCGCTCCGGGTGATGGCGCGCTCGCTCGCCCGCGACGCCGTCGATGGCGGCGACATCGACCTGTTCGTCCTCTCCGACACCCGCGACGGCGCGATCGCCGCGGTGGAGGAGCACGAGTTCGCCCGCATCCAGGCTTGGCGCGAGACCGCCGGCCCCGGCATCCCCGAGATCCGCTATCGCCGCCGCACCGAGAACGTCGGGCGCAAGGCCGGCAACATCGCCGAGTTCACCCGCACCTACGGCCCCGAATACGATTTCATGATCGTGCTCGACGCCGACAGCCTGATGAGCGGCGCCACGATGCGCCGCCTCGCCCGGCTGATGGAGGAGAGCCCGGCCACCGGCCTGATCCAGACCGTCTCCTACGCCGCCGGCCGCGACACGTTGTTCGCCCGCATCCAGCAATTCGCCGTGCGGCTCTACGCGCCGCTGGCTTTGCGCTGCCTCGAGACCTGGCAGGGGCCGGAGGGCAGCTACTGGGGCCACAACGCGATCCTGCGGATCGCGGCCTTCGCCGACCACGCCCAGCTCCCTGTCCTGCCGGGGCGCGCGCCGCTCGGCGGCGAGATCCTGTGCCACGACATCGTCGAGGGCGGCATGCTGGTGCGCGCCGGGTGGGAGGTCCGCCTGCTGCCGGAGATGGGCGGCACCTGGGAGGAGATGCCGACGAACCTCGTCGACCTGCTCGGGCGGGAGCGCCGCTGGTGCCAGGGCAACATGCAGCACCTGCGCGTCCTGCCCTGGCCCGGCCTCAAGGCGGCGAGCCGCTGGCACCTCGCGGTCGGCATCGTCTCCTACGCGATGCTGCCGCTCTGGATCGCCTACCTCGTCGCCGGCACGTGGCTCGCCGCGCGCACGGGCGAGCTCGGCCTGCTCGGCTACGGGC
>NZ_VRUX01000912.1:0-1208 GCF_008039885.1 Methylobacterium sp. WL103 | reverse complement strand
GCGCAGGTCCGCCGGAAGGCCTCGAACGCGGCCCGCGTCTCGTCCGCCTGCCAGCCGGGCAGGGCGGCAAGCTCCACCGGCTCCAGCACGGCGTTGCCGACGCGCAGCGGCTCGGCGGTGGCCGGGGCGATCCCTGAAACGAGAGCGACCGCAGCGCGGAACGCTGCGGTCGGGCGGGGGAGGCGTCGGAGTGCCATAGGTCGGGAACGATCGGTTGCGTGGACGGCCTCAGGCGCCCGCCTCGGTGGCGACGAGCTGCCAGTTCGGGTCGCGGGTGCCGAGCGTGCGGGCGAAGGTCCAGACGTCAGGCACCTCGACCACTGCCTCGGCGCTGCCGTCCACCACGACGCCGTCGGCGTTGCGGGTGGCGGTGATGAGGTTCGAGAGGAACCGCACCGTCACCTGCGCGACGCGGTTCTTCACGTCGACGGCGACGATCTCGGCCTTGTCGATCGAGACGAAGGTGGTCTCCACCGTCTGGCGATTCTTCTCGCGCTCGGCGATGGCGCGCTCGAACGCGTCGCCGACCTCGCGGGAGAGCAAGGACTTCAGGGTCTTCCGGTCGCCCTTGGCGAAGGCGATCATGATCGCCTCGTAGGCGCCCTTGGCCCCTTCGAGGAAGGCGCGCGGCTCGAAGCCGGGCTCGGCCTGGACGATCGCTTCCAGGCCGCGGGCCACCGCCGAGCCCGGCTCGGCGATGCCGCGCCAGTCGCGCGCCTGGGTCTCGGCGTTGCGCTCGGGGAGCGCCCGGTCGGCGCCCGGCAGGCGCACGACGTTGTCGCCCTCGCTGCGGCCGGGCTGGGGCTCGGTGCGGCTGCGGTCCACCGGCTTGAACGGCGCGCGCTCGGCGCCGGTCTTCTGCCCGAGGACCGAGCGCAGCCGCCAGATCACGAAGACGGCGAGCGCCAGGAAGATGATCGTCGTCACGTCGAAGCTGTCCTGCATCACCGATCCGATGGTGGCCGCCGTGGAGCCCGGACCGCGGCCGCAGCCTTGGCCCGTGCGCGCGGCTGACGGGAAATCCGAGAGGGGTCGCACGCGAGTCCGGTCATGCCGCACGAATCCGCCGCGGGCGTGGCCGGCCTCGCGGAGAACGCGCCGCGTCCCCCTCTGCATAGGGGGCAATGGGCATATGGGGCAATGCGCCGGCCGGTTCCAGGCGGCATCGCGGGGGATCGCACCGGCCGCGTCGTCGCGCCGGGCCGGGC
>NZ_VRUX01000911.1:0-1208 GCF_008039885.1 Methylobacterium sp. WL103 | reverse complement strand
GGCGAGGAGCGCGTCGGCGACTTCGAGGGGGCCTTCGCGCAGGCGCCGGTCACGCTCGACGAGCGCTACACCACCGCCGACGAGAGCCATGCGATGATGGAGCCGCACGCGACCATCGCGGCGTGGGACGGCGACAAGGTCACGCTCTGGACCTCGAACCAGATGATCGGCTGGGGCCACGGCAGCCTGGCCAAGATCCTCGGCGTCCCGAAGGAGAACGTCCGTCTCGATTCGCCCTATGTCGGGGGCGGCTTCGGCGGCAAGCTGTTCGTGCGCGCCGACGCGGTGCTCGCCGCCCTCGCGGCGAAGGCCGTGAAGCGGCCGGTGAAGGTCGCGCTGACGCGTCCCCTCATCGCCAACAACACCACGCACCGGCCGGCCACGATCCAGCGGGTGCGCATCGGCGCGACCAAGGACGGCACGATCACGGCCATCGCCCACGAGAGCACGTCCGGGAACCTTCCGGACGGCGATCCCGAGACGGCTGTGAGCCAGACCAAGCTGCTCTACGCCGGCGCCAACCGCCTGACCGCGATGAAGCTTGCCCACCTCGACCTGCCCGAGGGCAACGCGATGCGGGCGCCCGGCGAGGCGCCGGGCCTGATGGTGCTCGAGGTCGCCATGGACGAGATGGCGGAGAAACTCGGGATGGACCCGGTCGAGTTCCGCATCCGCAACGACACCCAGGTCGACCCGCAGGACCCGAAGCGCCCGTTCTCCAAGCGCGACCTCGTCGGCTGCCTGCGGCTGGGGGCGGAGACCTTCGGATGGGCCAAGCGCAACCCGCGCCCCGGCCAGGTCCGCGACGGCCAATGGCTCGTCGGCCACGGGATGGCGGCGGCCTTCCGAAACAACATGGTCCTGAAGTCCGGCGCCCGGGTGCGCCTGGACGGCGACGGCACGGTGACGGTCGAGACCGACATGACCGACATCGGCACCGGCAGCTACACCATCATCGCCCAGACGGCCGCCGAGATGATGGGCGTGACCCTCGACCGGGTCGTGGTGCGCCTCGGCGATTCCGCCTTCCCGGTCTCCTCGGGGTCCGGCGGGCAGTTCGGCGCCAACTCGTCGACGGCGGGCGTCTACGCGGCCTGCGTGAAGCTGCGCGAGGCGGTGGCGCAGCGGCTCGGCATCAACTCCGAAGACGCCGTGTTCGCCGACGGGCAAGTGCGGGCGGGCAACCGCGCCGTGCCGCTCGGCGAGGC
>NZ_VRUX01000910.1:0-1209 GCF_008039885.1 Methylobacterium sp. WL103 | reverse complement strand
CTCCTGCGCCGGAGGCCGCGGCGCGCGAGCCGGCCAAGCGCAAGCCCGAGCCGGAGCTGGTCTACGCCACCGTCTCCGCCGACCCGCGGCCGACGCTGACGCAGAAGACCTTCACCGAGACCCTGCGTGCCGCCGACCTGTACCAGGCCTTCGCCGACGCGGGCGGCTGGGCGCCGGTACCCGAGACCACGGTGTTCAAGCCGGGCGCGTCGAACCCGGCGATCCCAGGCCTGCGCCATCACCTGACCCTCACCGGCGACCTGCCCGCCGACGCGCCCCCGAGCGACCGGCTCGATCCGCCGCTGATCGCGGCGGTGACCGCGTTCCAGGCCCGCCACGGCCTGCCGGAATCGGGGCTGGTGGGCCGGCTGACGATCGCCGCGCTCAACGTGCCGGCCTCCGTCCGCCAGCGCCAGCTTGCGGCTTCGGCGGCCCGGCTGATGGGCTCGAAGTTCCCGTTCGGCGAGCGCTACGTCGTCGTCAACATCCCGGCGGCCACCGTCGAGGCGGTGGAGGGCGGCCAGGTCGCGCGCCGCTACGTCGCCGTGGTCGGCAAGCCCGACAAGGCGACGCCCAGCGTCGAGACGCGGATCACCGACATCAACTTCAACCCGACCTGGACGGTGCCGGTCTCGGTGGTGAAGAACGAGATCATCCCGCGGATGCGCAAGGAGCCGGGATATCTGGCCAAGAACCACATCCGCATCCTCGGCCCCGGCAACGTCGAGGTCGATCCGACGGCAGTGAACTGGAACACCGAGAAGGCGGTCAACTACACGCTGCGCCAGGATTCCGGCTTCGACAACTCGCTCGGGCAGGTGCGGATCGACATGCCGAACCGCTTCGCAGTCTACATGCACGATACGCCCTCGAAGTCGCTGTTCGCCCGCAACGTCCGCTTCCACAGCCACGGCTGCGTCCGCGTCGGCGGGGTGAAGGAGCTCGTCGGCTGGCTGCTCTCGGGCGTCGAGGGGCCGAACGGGCCGGGCTCGGCCTGGGGGCCGATCGAGATCGAGACCGCCATCGCCGACGGCGAGCGCCGCGACCTCAAGCTGGTGAAGCCGGTGCCGGTGACCTTCGTCTACCTCACCGGCTACGCCACGCCGGACGGGCGCGTGCACTTCCGCGACGACATCTACGGGCTCGACACCCCCGGCGGCCCGGTGCCCTCGGCGGCGACCGAGCCGGCCACCACCGGCACGGTCGCGC
>NZ_VRUX01000090.1:0-11374 GCF_008039885.1 Methylobacterium sp. WL103 | reverse complement strand
CGCGGAGCCGGTGCCGAAGATGGCGCCGCCCGCCGAGGCGGTCTCCCCCCTGCCGGCCCCGGCGATCTCCCCGGTGGTGATCGCCGGCCTGGTGCGGGCGGCGGAGTTCACCCTGATCGTCGGCCTCGGCGCGGGCCTGCACGTGGCGCTGCTGCGCGGGGTCGTCCCGTTCGGGCTGACCTATGCCGGCGCGGTCGTCGCGGTGGCGGCCCTCGCCCTCGCCGCATTCCAGGCCGCCGGCACCTACCGGATCGCGGCGTTCCGCGCCTTCTTCAAGACCGCCCTCAAGATCTCCGCGGGCTGGATGCTGGCCTTCCTCCTGGTCGCCACCGGCCTCGTGCTCGCCAAGGTCGCCGACCACTACTCCCGCCTGTGGCTGGCGGCGTACTTCGCCGGCGGCCTCGGGCTGCTCCTCACCGGCCGGTTCGTCCTGTCGGGCGTGATCGTGGCGCAGACCCGGAAGGGCCGGTTCGACCGGCGTACCGCCATCGTCGGCGGCGGCAAGGCCGCCGAGGAGCTCATCGCCGCCCTCGAGACGCAGAGCGAGAGCGGCATCCGCATCGTCGGCGTGTTCGACGACCGCAACGACGACCGCTCCACGGACGTGGTCGCCGGATACCCCAAGCTCGGCACCGTCACCGACCTCGTCGCCTACGCCCGCACCACGCGCCTCGACCTGATCGTGTTCACGATCCCGATCTCGGCGGAGGGGCGCATCCTGCAGATGCTCTCGAAGCTCTGGGTCCTGCCGATCGACATCCGCCTCTCGGCCCACGCGACCAAGCTGCGCCTGCGGCCGCGCAGCTATTCCTACCTCGGCTCGGTGCCGGTGCTCGACGTGTTCGACCGCCCGATCGCCGACTGGGACGTGGTGATGAAGACGGTGTTCGACCGCACGGTCGGCCTGACGATGCTCGTCGCCCTCGCTCCGGTGATGGTCGGCGTCGCGCTCGCGGTGAAGCTCACCTCGCGCGGCCCGGTGTTCTTCCGGCAGAAGCGGCATGGCTTCAACAACGAGTTGATCGACGTGTTCAAGTTCCGCTCGATGTACGTCGACGCGTGCGACGCCACCGCGGCGAAGATGGTGACCAAGGGCGACGCCCGCGTGACCCCGGTCGGGCGGTTCATCCGCAAGACTTCGCTGGACGAGCTGCCGCAGTTGTTCAACGTGATCAAGGGCGACCTCTCCCTGGTCGGCCCCCGCCCCCACGCGCTGCAGGCGAAGGCCGCCAACACGCTCTACGACCAGGTCGTCGACGGCTACTTCGCCCGCCACAAGGTCAAGCCCGGCATCACCGGCTGGGCCCAGGTCAACGGCTGGCGCGGCGAGACCGACACCAGCGAGAAGCTCCAGCGCCGGGTCGAGCACGACCTGTACTACATCGAGAACTGGTCCGTGCTGTTCGACTTGCAGATCCTCATGACCACGCCCTTCGCTTTGTTCAAGACCGAGAACGCGTACTGACCGCGCCCGGGCGGCGGCACCGTGAAACGCAGAAAGGGCGGCTCGCGAGAGCCGCCCTTTCGCTTTCGGACACGGATGCGCGGGCCGCCTACGGCAGCGCGCCGGCCTTCTCCTTGGCCTTCATGATGGTGTCGCGGCAGGCGTCGGCCTGGCCGGCCTTGTCCTCGCCGCGGGCCTTCTCGACGAGGTCGCGGGCTTCCTTGACGCCGGCGGCGGTGGGGGTCGCGGCCGGATCGCTCGGCTTGCCAGCGGGCGGGGTCGGAAGCGCCTTGGGGGAGTTCGACGAGGTCGGGCCGCCCGGCGGCTCCTTGCCGGTGACCTTCTCGGCGCCGGCGCTGTCGAGGCGGCGCTCGAGCGTCGCGATCTCCTCCGAGCAGGAGCTGGCGAAGGCGGGCGCCGCGGAGGCGAGGAGGAGGGCGGCCGAGAAGGCGTGGACCAGTCGCATGGAGTCTCCCTGAAGCATGGCGCGCGGGCCCGCGGCCCGCGTCGTTTCGGTTGCAGGGGGCAAGCGACGAAGCGCGGCCGTGTTCCGGTGGCGTGAGGCCGCAGGCCGGCCCCGGGCCGGCACGCCCCGAGACGCGAAAGGGGCGCCAAGACGCGAAAGGGGCGCCAAGACGCGAAAGGGGCGCGGACCCTGCGGCCCGCGCCCCTCCCCTCGCCTGTGCCCGCCCGATCAGTACTTGCGGATCAGCGGCTCCGGCATCGGCACCGGGTCGGCGCCGAAGGCGTAGCGGATGCCGCCGTAGATCGAGAGCGGCTGCGCCAGCGTCGTCGTGCGCGGGTCGTTGATGGTCAGGTTGCCGGCGACCGGGCCGCGCTCGGCGAAGGTGCCGAAGTTGGCGTAGCGGTTGTTGGTCAGGTTGGTGATCAGACCGAAAACCTGAAGGTTCGGCGTGACTTGGTACGTCGTGTTGAGGCCGAGCACGAGGTAGGCCGGCAGCTTCGGGTTCAGGTTCGACTCGTCGCCGCGATAGTAGGCGGAGGAGAAGGCCTGGAGGTTCATGCCGAAGCGCCAGCCCGGCAGGACGAGGTAGTCGAAGCCGACCTTGAACTGGTGGTTGGGGATCAGCGGCACCTGGTTGCCGCGGGTCACGTTGATGGCGCCGTCGTCGGCGAGCGGGTTGTTGGGCGAGGACAGGGTGCCGTTGAACTGGAAGGTGGCGTCGATCAGCGCGTAGTTGGCGTAGACCGAGAGGTCGCCGCGGGTGTACTCGCCCGCGACCTCGATGCCCTGGCGCTGGGTGGCCGGCACGTTGACGAAGTAGCCCCGCGCCGCGTTGCCGGGGGTCGCGAGCTGGATGATGTCGTTGGCGAGATCCGTGCGGAAGGCGCCGACCTTGTAGGTCACGAGGCCGCCGTCATAGAAATTCGGGATCTGGCCGCGGACGCCGACCTCGTAGGTCTGGCCGGTGACCTGCTTCAGGGGCGGGTCGGCGACCAGCGAGTTCGGCAGCAGGCACGGCCGGTCCGGGTTGGAGCAGGCGACTTCCAGCGGCGTCGGTGCGCGGTTCGACTCCGAGTAGCCGCCGTAGAGCGACAGGCCGGGGGTGAACCGGTAGGTCAGGCCCGCCAACGGGTTGATCTTGTTGTAGTAGTAGGTCCCGTTCACGTCCGGCGAGAAGCCGGTCTGGTCCTGAGTGGTCAGGCGGGCAAAGTTCAGGCGCGCGCCGGCAGTGAGCGAGAGCCTGTCGGTCAGATCGAACGTGTCGGTGGTGTAGAGGCCCATGTAGAGGTTCGAGCCGATGACGTTCGAGGGCGCGATGCCGAGCGCGGCGGCGGTACGCAGCTGCGTGGTGCCGAGCCCAGGGATGGTGCCGTAATACGGGTTGTTCGGATCGGTGACGACGCGAAGGTCCGGGTTGATCGCACCGAGTGTGCTCGACGACTTGAAGCTGAAGTCGGCGACATCGATGCTGCCGCCGACGACGAAGCTGTTGCCGAAGCCGAACACCTTGTCGCGGTTGGCCGCCTGCAGCGAGCCACCGTAGCCGGTGGCCTCGGTCTTGGTCACGTCCAGCGTGCCGTAGGGGACGCCCGCGGTGAACGGGATCCGCTGGTTGTTCGCGCCGAGGATCGTGAACTGGTTGCGGAAGGCGAGCTGCGACTGGCCCGCGGCCGGCGCGAAGCCGTCATCCTCGAAGCAGAGGAAACCGCGGTTGCTCGATTGGCGGCTGCAGTTCTCGAAGTTGCCGTCGTTGCCGTCGACGTAGGTGTTGCTGAAGCGGCGGAAGTAGGCGTTTCCGGCCAGGTCCCAGGTCGGCGAGATGTCGACGCGGCCGGTCAGCTGCATCGTGCCCATCTCGGTCGTCGTGGTCTGCGGGTAGGTGAAGATCGCCCGCGGGTCGACGTGGGTGAAGTCGACCGGGGTCGCGGCCGCCGCGCCGAAGAAGGTCCGCGCGAAGCCGCCGATCAGGTGGAACTCGGAATCGAGGGTGCGGTAGCCGAGGTCGGTGTAGAGGCGGCCGATCGTCGACGGGCTCTCGTAGCGCCAGCCGCGGTCGTTGAGGCCGTCGCCATTGAAGTAGAAGCTCCAGGGGCCAATGACCTTGCCGTATTCCAGGCCGCCGGCGATGCGGCCGTCCGAGCCGCCGAGCGCGGTGACCTCGGTGCCCTGCCAGGTGAAGCCGTTCTTCATCTGGATGTTGACCGCGCCGCCGAGGGCATTGAGGCCGAACACCGGGTTGCCGGTGACGATGTCGATGCGCTGGATCGCCGTCGGCGGGATCAGGTCGAACTGGACGGTGTCGCCGAAGGCTTCGTTGATGCGCACGCCGTTCTGGTAGACGGCGAGCCCCTGCGGCACGCCCTGCACGGGGGAGGCCTGGAAGCCGCGGTAGTTCACGTCGGTGCGGTTCGAGTTGCCCTGCGAGTCCGACAGGTTGAGGCCGGGCGTGCGCCGCGCCAGCGTCGCCACCGCGTTGAAGGTGCCGCGATCGATGTCGAGGTCGGCGGCCGTGACGGTCTCCACCGTGCTCGGGATCTTGTAGAGAGGCTGCTCGCCGCCGCGCAGGCGCGGCGATCCGGCGGACGAGACAGGCGCCGCGCTCGGCGACACGACCGGGGTCGCGCCGAGCGGCGGGGCGGCCCGCGTGGAGCCCGAGCCCGAGCCGCCGACCGGCGTCGTCGAAACGACGCTGATCTCCGACAGCGTCACCGAACTCTGTGCGTAGGCCGCACCCGGCAGCAACGCCACCGAGGCGATCAGGCTTCCACGAAGCGCCCGCATTGTCATTCCCCAACCCCGAACCGACGAGCGGCGCGCCCCCTCTGCGGCGGGCTTACCCAGCACTGCTCGCCTTGCACTGCTTGAGCTGCACTCATGCAAGGCGCGTCGGGATCGGACAATCGCGGGACGACCGTGATCCGGCGGAAATCGCCGCTCACGGCGCCGTTACACGCCGAAACGGACGACCCGTGGTTCGCGTGCAACAGATTTTCTATGTCTCATCAAAGACTTAGGGAGTTTTCGGCAATGCTGCCCGGGAGGAATCGGCAACCCGGTTCCGGGTCGCCGGCTCTGGCTTCAAAGCCGGGCCTGGATCTTCTTGGCGATCTCGCCGAGTCGCTGCTCGAGGAGCTGCGGCACCTCGCAGACGTAGGTCAGCGACTGGCTGCGCTCCTGGAAGATCCGCCGGTCCCAGGCGAACTTGGTCTCGATCTCGGATTGCTCCTTCGAGACCTCGCGGGCGTCGGCCGCGCTCGGGCCGTCCTTGGTCTGGCTGATGGTGTCGGCCTCGTCGCGGATGCGCTCGGCCATGCGGCGCTGCCCCTGCGCGTAGCGCGCGATACCGCCCATCACCTTGTCGCGCTCGCCGTTCACCACCTCGAACACCCCGGCGTAGACGTGGGCGAGGCCCTTGGCCTTGTCGGCCGCCGGCACCTTGGCGACGTAGGCGTCGAGCAGCGGGTCGACCTCGTTGAGCTCGGTGCGGCGGGAGGCGAGCTTCTGGGCCAGCACCGCCGCGTCGTCGTCGTCGCCCCAGGCGCCGGCTCCGGCGATGTCCGGCCCGGTCCAGAACTGGCCGGGGCTCAGCGTCGCGACCTTGCGCTGGACGCAGGGCCAGTCGGGATCGGTCTTGGGTTGGGCCAGCACGGGGCCGGCGAGGCAGGCGAGGGCGACAACCGCCGCAGGGAGGATGCGAAAAACGATCATGACGGGTCTCCGGCCGGGCCGCCACGCCGGGCCATGATGCCGCGGCCGGGATCGTAGGCGACGACGGCGAGGGTGAAGAAGGCGAAGGTCACGCCGAGCACGACCGCGCAGGAGACCGGCTCGAACTGCCCGTAGAGGGCGAAGCGCACGAGCTGGACGGCGTGGGTGAAGGGGTTGCACTCGCAGATCCAGTACAGGGTCTCCGAGGATTCGCGGATGCGCCACAGCGGGTAGAGCGCCGAGGAGGCGAAGAACATCGGGAAGATCACGAAGTTCATCACGCTGGCGAAGTTCTCGAGCTGCTTGACCATCGACGACAGCAGCAGGCCAATCGACCCGAGCATCAGCCCGGCGGCGATGAAGGCCGGCAGCGCCGCGAGGTAGCCGACCGCCGGGATGTCGAGGTCCCAGAACCAGGCGATGGCCAGGAAGGCGTAGGCCTGCACCACCGAGACGGTGACGCCGGCGATCAGCTTGGCGAGGAGCAGCAGCCAGCGCGGATACGGGCTCGTGAGCAGCACCTTCATCGAGCCGACCTCGCGGTCGTAGACCATCGAGAGCGAGGATTGCATGCCGTTGAACAGCTGGATCATCACCGCCAGCCCCGGCACCACGTAGACCTCGTAGAGGACGTAAGTCTGGTAGGGCGGCTCGATCGAGACGCCGAGCGTGTTGCGGAAGCCCGCCGCGAAGATGAACAGCCAGACCAGCGGCCGCACCAGCGCCGAGAAGAACCGCTCCTTCTGGTTGAAGAAGCGCAGCAGCTCGCGCCGGACGATGCCGCCGAGGCAGATCAGGTAGCCGACCGCGTCGAGCCGCCCGAGATGGGCGGTCTCTCGCGGCGCGACCGGGCTCGTGGGAGAGGCGATCGTCGCAGACGTGCCGACTGGCGTGCTCATGCGGCCTCCCTGGCCGGCTTGGCCGGCTCGGACACGAGCCGGCGGAACGCCTCCTCGAGGGATTCGTCGGCCCGGCCGATGGTGCCGGCCTTTCCCCGCGCGACGATGCGGCCCTTGTGCAGCACCACGGCGTCGTCCTCGGGCGCGATCTCCTCGAAGATGTGGGTCGCCCACAGCACCGAGAGCCCTTCCTCGCGCACGAGGGCGCGGACGATCGCGACGATGTCGGCGCGCGATTCGAGGTCGAGGCCGACGGTGGGCTCGTCGAGCAGGAGCAGGCTCGGATGGTGGACGAGGGAGCGCGCGATCTCGATGCGGCGCGATTGCCCGCCCGACAGCGTGCGCACCTTGTCGGCGCGCCGGTCCGTCAGCCCGACCCGGTCGAGCAGCCCCGCGATCCGGGCCTTGGCGGCCTTGCGCGGGATGCCGTGCAGGGCCGCGTGATAGAGCAGGTTCTGCTCGACGGTGAGGTCGGTGTCCAAGGTCCGCGCCTGGAACACCACGCCGAGGCGGGCGAGCGCCCGCGACGGCTCGCGGTCGAGGGCGTGGCCGAAGATCGCGACCCGGCCGTCGCGGTTGTTGTAGAGCCGGGTGATCAGCGAGAACAACGTGGTCTTGCCGGCGCCGTTCGGCCCGAGCAGCGCCATGAAGCGCCCGCGCTCCACGGTGATCGACACGTCCGACAGCGCCCGGCGCGCGCCGAAGCTGTGGCTGACGGAGGCCACCTCGAGCGCCGGAACCTCGCCTGTGGCGCCCGCGCCCACTGCGCCCGCGCTCATCGCGCGAGCGTCCGCTTGGCGTCGCCGACGGCGTCGAGGCACTCGTCGAACTCGCCCTCCCCCTGCTCGCGCTCGGCCACGCGCAGGGCCTTGCGCAGCTTCGGCAGCGCCGCCTCGGGCGGGCCCTTGGCCAGCGCGTCCTTGATCAGGGCGATGCCGTCGGCGCAGGCGGCCTTGTCGTCGGCGAGGGCGGGGCTGGTCAGTAGGAGGCCGGCGAGGACAAGCGCGCGCATCATGTCACGGTGTGTCATTTCACGGTGATCGTGCCGGCCACGCCCTTCGCTTCGAGGCCGCGGGCTTCCCAGGTGTACTTGCCCGGCTTGATCGCCACGAACTCGATCGCGATCTCGCCCGGGTCGTCGAACTCGAAGTGGTCCGGCGGGCCGCCGCCGTGGATCTCCTTGTGCTCGATCACGATCTGGTTCCACCAGATGTAGCGGAAGAACTCGGTCGCGTAGAACTTGTATTCCTGGTGGCCCTTGGCGACGATCCGCAGCCGGTAGGCCTTGCCGGATTCGAGCTCGATGTCCTTGTTCTCGACGACGAAGTCGTTGCCCTCGTCGTTGCCGAGGACGAGGTCGGGCAGGTTCTCGCGCTTCTTGGTGAGGTCGAGCGCGAGCGCCGGACCGGCCGCGAGGATCGCGGCCAGCCCCAAAATCGCCGATCCCGAAACCGCCCGTCGAAGTCGTCGTGTCATCCGGTTCCCCCCGCGCTGCCGTCGACGGCAATCCTGCGTGCGAAAAAGGTCAGTTCGGCGAGATCGCCACGCCCCAGGGCAGCAGGCCGACCGGGATGCTCTTCACCACCTTCTCCGCCGCCACGTCGATCACCGAGACGTCGTTGGAGGTCCCGTTGGTGGAGAACAGCATCGCCTGGTCCGGGGTGAAGGCGAGCTGCCAGACGCGCTGGCCGACCGGCAGGTACTTCTGCACGTCGTAGGTCTTGGCATCGATCACCGCGACGCGGTTGGCCGGCCCGAGCGCGACGAAGGCCTTGGTCCCGTCCTTGGTGATGCGGATGCCCACCGGCTGGATCGCCTCGTCGTTCACGCTCGGGATCTTGAAGGTGATCTTCTTCACCACGCGGCGCGCGGCCACGTCGATCACGCTCACGGTGCCGCCGACCTCGGCCGAGACCCAGAGGAACTTGCCGTCGGCGGTGAACTCGGCGAAGCGCGGGCGCGCGTCGACGAGCACGTTGTCGATCACCTGGAAGGTCTTGGTGTCGATGAAGTGGGCCATGTTGGTGGTCTCGGAGGTGTTGACCAGCACCTTTCCGTCCGGCGACAGGCCCATCCCCTCCGGCTCGACGCCGACGGGGATCTCGGCCAGCACCTTGTTCTTCTCGATGTCGATGATCGTGACCTGGCTGTCGTCCTCGTTGGCGACGTAGAGCGGGTTGCCGCTGCGATCGAGGATGAACTGCTCGGGGTCGGGGCCGGAACGGAGCGAGCGCACCACCTTGCCGGTGGCGGCGTCGAGCACGTCGATGCGGTCGTCGTCGCTGGCGCAGACGAAGACCTCCTTGCCGTCCCGGCTGACGGTGATGCCGCGCGGGCGGCGCCCGACCTTCCAGGTCCCGGTCACCGCCATCGTCGCGGTGTCGATCACGCTGACCGAGTTGCCCTTCTCGTTGGAGACGTAGACCGTGTAGGCCTCGGCCGGCGCCGAGCCCAGAAGCGTCGCGCCGAGCGCGGCGAGCCCCAACCCTGCTTTCACGCAGCGGTCCATTCGCGATCCTCCCCCTCGTGTCTCGCAGGCTTGGCGCTCTGACGGCGCCGAAACCCTATTGCCCGACAGTGTAGTGCGTTTCGCCCGCGTGGCGAGGGCGGCGGAACGGCGCGTTCCCCCTGCCCTCAAGCGCGGTCACGGGAACTTGCGTGGTCACGGGAACTTGCAGGTCGTCTCGGGCAGGTCGGTCCCGAGGGTGTCGAGCGGCGTGCGCTGGTGCAGGAAGCCCTGCTCGGGCGCCACCGAGACCAGCGCCTTGGGCTGCACCACGATCAGCGGCTGGCGCAGCTGGTGGTCCCAGGGGCGGAAGCTGAGCGACACGCCCTTGTAGGCGGGCAGGCCGAAGGCCGGGTCGACGAGGGAGGCGGCGAGCACCGACGGGTCGGCGCTCTTCTTGGCCGTCCCGGCGTCGCCGACGACGCGGACCGCGGCCCAGACCTGGTAGTCCAGCGGCCGCATCAGCCGGCCCGACAGGCGGCGGAAGCGGTTTTGCGCCTGGGCGGCGCCCCAGGTCTCCAGCACCGGCGACCAGGTGGTGGCGATAAGCCCCTGCGTGCCGCCGACGGGCCGCGGGTCGACGGTGCGATAGGGGACGTAGTCGCCCCAGTCCGCCTCCTCGTCGGCCACGATCGCCATGTCGTAGTCGAGCCCGCGGGTGAAGACCATCGCCTCGGCGCGGGTCGGCGTGTCGCCCCGCGCCTTGGCCAGCGGCCCGAAGGTCCAGGGCTTCTCCGCCGTGACCTTGAGGGCGAACTTCCTCGCCGAGTTGCGCATCGCGTCGGCGTAGAGCTTGTCCGCGTCGGTCGGGCCGACGATCAGGAACACCTTCCGCCAGCGCATGACGGTGAGGTACTGCGCCAGCGCATCGGTCTGCATCGCCCGGCTCGGGGCGATGTGGAACACGTTCCTGCGGCAGTCGGCGCCGCGCAGGCGGTCGTCGGGCGCCGCGGCGTTCAGGACGACAGCTCCCTTGCCGTCGGCCTTGGCCGCCTCCGAGACGGCGAGCACCTCGTCGGCCGGCAGCGCCAGGACGAGGAAGCGGATACCCTTGCCGAGCAGCGCCTTGGCCGCGTCGACCGCGGAGGGACCGCCCTCGGTGAGCGCGATCTCGTCCAGCGCGTAGCTCTGCTTGGTGAAGCGGCCGGTGGTGTTGTTGTCGGCAATCGCCATCTTCGCGCCGGCCAGCCCCTCGTCCTCGGGGGCGGCCTCGGCATCGTAGGAGGACGGCGCGGGCTGCGGCCGGTAGATCAGGCCGACATGGGTGGCGGCCGCCTCCGCGGGCGCGGCCGGGGCGGCGGCGGGTTCCTGCGCCATCGCCGGGCCGGCGAGACCGAGGGCGACGAGCATCGCGGCGCCGAGGGAAGGTGCAGGATCGTGCAGGATGGCGAGCATGGGGGCGAGCCGTAACAGCATTCCGGGGGCGGACTCAAACGCTAAGCGCATGTCGGTCCAAACGTTCAGCGCGCACCGATCATTGCAAAAACAACCCGCCGCGCGACCTTATGCCGGGAAGCGGCCGGCGTTGCGGTCGTCCCCGATGCCTCCGACCGGAGTTCCGTCATGATCCCACGCGGCAAAATCGTTCGCGGTATGATGCTTCGCGCGGCGGTGCCCCTCGCGCTCGCCGCCGCCTGCCATCCGGGCGCGGCGGCGGCCGACCCGATGAAGGCGGCGATCTTCCCCGTCGAGCTGTTCGATCCGGGCGTCGTCGGCGGGCGCAAGGCCCGGCCGGACGAGGTGCGCAAGCTCGCCCTCGTCACCGAGGAGCTGCGCAGCGCGCTCAAGGACAAGGGCGGCCTGGAGCCCGTCGACACCGCGCCGCAGGCGGCCGAGGTGAACAAGCAGGGGCCGCTCCACAAGTGCGACGGCTGCGCCGCCCCGATCGCCAAGGCCCTGGGTGCGGATCTCGCCGTGACCGGTTATGTGGAGAAGGGATCGGGCCAGATCTTCAACCTCAACGTCGCGATCGCCGACGCCGCCACAGGCAAGGTGGTGCGCGGCGGGCAGGTGGTGATCCGGGCCGACACCGACGACACCTGGACGCATGCCATGCGCTGGATCGTCAAGAACCGCCTTCTCGCCGAGCCCCTGCCCGGCAAATCGTGATGTCGTCCGGCGTCCGCGCCGCCTCCGAGCCGTTCCCGTTCAGGTCGCCCGTGTCCGAGTCCGCCATTTCCGTCTCGACCCATCCCCTGCCCCGCCTCCTTGTCAGCGTCCGCGACGCCGCCGAGGCCGAGGTCGCGATCCGTGCCGGCGCCGACCTGATCGACGCCAAGGACCCGGAGAACGGGGCGCTCGGCGCCCTGCCCGCGGAGATCGTCCGCGCCGTCGTCGCGCACACCGCCGGC
>NZ_VRUX01000909.1:0-1214 GCF_008039885.1 Methylobacterium sp. WL103 | reverse complement strand
CCGCCCGGGCCCCGGCCTCACCGCGGCGGCGCCGCCGGCGCCGCCCCGCCGCGGCGCAGCACCAGGGCGACCCAACCCTCGATCGTGCCCCGCGAGGCGAGGTGGAAGCCCTGGTGGCGGTAGGCCGAGAGCACGCCGGCCACGTCGCGCTCGATCAGCCCCGAGAGCACCAGCACGCCGCCCTCGGCCACCACCGCCGAGAGCGTCGGCGCCAGGCCGCGCAGGGGGCGGGCGAGGATGTTGGCGAAGACGACGTCGAAGTGGCGCGTCCGCGCGGCCATGGCGTTGCGCACCCCCGGGCCCTCGTAGAGCTTGAGGTAGGGCCCGAGCCCGTTGGCGCGGGCGTTGGCGCGGGCGGTGCGCACCGCCTCGCCGTCGAGGTCGCCGGCGATCACCGGGCGGCGCAATGCCTTGGCGGCGGCGAAAGCGAGGATGCCGGTGCCGGTGCCGACGTCGAGCACCCGGCCGGGGCGGCCACGCTTGAGCACGTCCACCAGGGCCTTGAGGCAGCCGAGCGTCGTGCCGTGGTGGCCGGTGCCGAAGGCGAGCGCCGCCTCGATCTCGATGGCGAGCTCGTTCGGCCGCACGGTGTCGCGGTCGTGCGAGCCGTGGATGCGGAAGCGTCCGGCGCGCACGGGTACGAGGCCTTCGAGCGAGGCGCGGACCCAGTCCTTCTGGTCGACGGTGCGGAACTCGGCGGCGTCCGCCTTCGCGCCGACCACGGGGCGGATCAGGTCGCGGATGTAATCTTCGTCCGGCGCGTCGGCGAAGTAGGCCTCGAGCCGCCACGTCACCCCGTCCTCGGACTCGAAGGCGGCCACCGCCGTCTCCGTCGGGTCGAACATCTCGCCCAGCAGGTCGGTCATCGTGCGCGCCGACCGCTCGTCGGTCATCAGCTGCAGGACGTGGGTCGGGCGGTTCGGGTGCAGGCCTTCGAGCATGGCCGCCTCTACCACCCTCGGATCGGAGCCGCCACAAGCGGATCGAACCGCGGCAAAACCGCCTGGGAATGCGGCAGATTGTTCACGCGTTCATCATATCGACCCCCGGAACCGGCTTCGGCGTGCAACGGTTTCGGTCAGGCCACCACGTCGCCACTCCGCATTGTCGTCCGAGTCGTTCGTTCCTCGAGGGTGCGTCCGCGTGACCAAGTCGAGACCTTCCGTTGCCCGGCCGGTCGTCCTCAACGGCCTCGCCCGGCGCCGGCGCCAGGC
>NZ_VRUX01000908.1:0-1215 GCF_008039885.1 Methylobacterium sp. WL103 | reverse complement strand
GCGCCCGCGGCGGAACGGCTCGCCTTCCTCAACGGGCACCCCGAACTCGCGGGCGCCGCGGCGCGGGCACGGCAGATGACGGCGGACTCGGTCGCCGAGCAGGGCAGCGCCGGGCTGGACGCCCTCACCGTCGCCGACTTCGACCGCTTCGACCGGCTGAACGCGGCCTACCGCGAAAAGTTCGGCTTCCCGTTCATCATCGCGGTCCGCGGCCGGAGCCGGGAGGCGATCCTGGAGGTGTTCGAGCAGAGGCTGGCCCGCGACGCGGACACCGAGGCCGAGGCGGCGCTAAGCGAGATCGCGACGATCACGCGCATGCGCCTCGACCGGATCGTCGGCTCCGCCGGGTGACGGCGTCCGCCGGCGAAGGCAGCGACGGGGATGCAAACCGGGCGGATGTCGGCTAGGCCGGGCACGGTCCGGCCCCTGCCGCCGGGCGTTCCCGAGCCACGGCGCATGACGGCCTCCACCGCCTCGACCGCTCGCCTGATCCTGGTGCTCGCCGCGGCGGGCTTCTCCAGCACCTTCGCATGGCGCTCGGTCGAGCCGCTGGTCGGCGTGCTGGCGCGCGACCTCGGCAGCGACGCCCACACCGTGGCCCTGCTCTCGACCGCCTTCGCGCTGCCCTACGCGCTGATCCAGCCGATCCTCGGGCCGGTGGGCGACGCGGTCGGCAAGGAGCGGGTCATCGCCGCCTGCCTCGCGGTGCTGGTCGTGGCGCTCGCCGGCTGCGCCCTGGCCCAGGACCTGCGCCTGCTGTTCGGCCTGCGGATGGTGGCGGGCGCGGCCGCCGGCGGGGTGATCCCGCTGGCGCTCGCCCTGATGGGCGACCGGGTGCCGATGGAGCGCCGGCAGGTGGCGATCGGCCGGTTCCTCGTCGCGGTCATCCTCGGCCAGCTTTCCGGCTCGACCTTCGCCGGGCTGATCGAGGGGCGGGTCGGCTGGCACGGGGTGTTCGCGATCAACGCCGCCGTCGCCGTGCTCGGCTGCGCCGCGACGCTGTTCGGCTTCGACCGGAGCCAGCGCCTCCCGCCGCGGCGCCCCGAATTCGGCCTGGCGCTCACGCGCTACCGGACGATCGTCGCCGACCCCCGCGCCCGCGTGCTGTTCGCGGCGGTGTTCGTCGAGGCGATCGCGGTGTTCGGCATCTTCCCGCACCTCGCACCGCTGATCGAGGCCCGGGGGGAGGGCGGCCCGCGCGAGGCCGGGCTGGCG
>NZ_VRUX01000907.1:0-1216 GCF_008039885.1 Methylobacterium sp. WL103 | reverse complement strand
GCCGCGGAGGTCGTCGGCGAGGCCGGTCGCCTCGCGCCGCCGGACGACGTGCCCGCGCTTGCAGCCGCACTCGATCAGGCGCTCGCGATCCCGCGCACGGTCCCGCATGCCCGGGTGATGCGGCTGTTCACCCGCGACCTGTGGCTCGCGCGCTGCGAGGCTCTCTACGCGCAGGTGCGAGCGGAGCACGCGAACCTCGGCCGAGCCGGCTTCGGCGACGCGTCGCGACGAGCAAGGCTTGGCCGTCCCGGAGTTCCGTTGCAGATCACGCCGCCGTGAACACAGCGTCGCCGCATTCGCACGCCCAAGACAATCCCGCGGTCCGAATCCGGTAGCGGCAGGCTTGATGCGCTGTCGTGGCTTTTCCGGATCGCACGGGCACGTCTTTCCGCGTGTTCGACCGCGACCGCGATCGAAAAGTCAGGCTCTGGCGATGCTGTTCATCTGGTCCGGCTGGGGAATCCTCGTCCTGCCTGTGGTTGCCGTCACCGCCATCCTCGCCGGGGCGGCGGGAGGTCTAGCCTTGCGTGCGGCCGGCCATCCTGAACTGACGTTCCTCGCCGTCAGCCTCGGCTTGTTCGCCGCCGCCGCCGCCAACTGGTTCGTCGGCCGGCGCCTCAACGGCAATCCGCCGCGCGAACTCGTCGATCCGGTCACGAACGAGCGCGTGCTGCTGTACAGCCTCCACAAGCTGTTCTGGATTCGGATGGAATACTGGTCGATCCCCGTGGCGCTGGCGGCCCTCGTGCCCCTTCTCGCCCTGCGCAACCTATGAGCCGGCCGGCGGCCGGATCGGCCCCGACCTGGGAGGTCATGCCCATGACGACCACGCGCAAGCGACGCGTTCCCCACCTCGCGGCGGCCTGCCTGGCCGTCGCCCTGGTGACGCCCGCGGCGGCGGTGACGCCGGTCACGCCGGTCGGCATCGAGAGCTGCGACGCCTTCTTCGAGGCCTATGCGCAGTGCGCGGCGAGCCCCGGCGTGCCGGAGGCCGTCCGCCCCAACATCCGCCAGGGCATCGACAATCTGCGCGAGAGCTTCCGCGAGGCGGTGACCCGCAACGAAGCGGTCCGCACGACGATCGCGCATCAGTGCGCCCGGGCGCACGAGACCGTGCGCAAGAGCATGGTCGAGGCGTTCAAGTGCGACTTCCCCGGCCTGCCGCCGGCGTCGCAGGCGATCCTGCAGGCCGCGCCGCCCGCGGTCGCCGCCCGGG
>NZ_VRUX01000906.1:0-1224 GCF_008039885.1 Methylobacterium sp. WL103 | reverse complement strand
CCCCGGGGCCGCGGCCGCCGCGACGAGGCGGGCCAAGCCGTAGGCCAGGGCGAAGGCGAACAGCGGATAGCTGTCGAGGAAGAACCCGTAGGCGCGCGGCGCCAGCCAATCCGGCAGGTCGGAGCGCTGGCTGAGGCCCGTGGCCGCGACGAGGCCGAGGGCGAGTAGCGCCGCCACCACGGGGGCGGCGGCGGCAACACTGGAATTCCGCATCGAACCGTCCCCCCGGACCGCGGCCGCTAGACGAAACGCGACCGCTACTTGGCTTCGTAGTGGTCGCGCACCAGCCGGTCGAGCAGGCGCACGCCCCAGCCGGCGCCCCAGCTCTTGTTGATCTCGCTGGCGGTGGAGGACATGCCGACGCCGGCGATGTCGAGATGCGCCCACGGCACGTCGTTGACGTAGCGCTTGATGAAGGCCGCCGCCGTCGCGGCGCCGCCATGACGGCCGCCGGTGTTCTTCATGTCGGCGAACTTCGAGTCGATCGCCTTGTCGTAGGCCGGGATCAGCGGCATCCGCCAGACCTTCTCGCCCACCACCTCGCCGGCGGCGTGGATCCGGCCGGCGAGCTCGTCGTCGTTCGAGAACAGGCCGGCGATGTCCTGGCCGAGCGCGACGATGATCGCGCCGGTCAGCGTCGCGAGGTCGATCATGAACTTCGGCTTGTAGGCGCCCTGCACGTGCCAGATCACGTCGGCGAGGACGAGGCGGCCTTCCGCGTCGGTGTTGATGACCTCGATGGTCTGGCCCGACATCGAGGTCACAATGTCGGACGGGCGGTAGGAGGCGCCGTCGGGCATGTTCTCGACGATGCCGATGGCGCCGACGACGTTGACCTTCGCCTTGCGGGTGGCCAGCGCGTGCAGGGTGCCGACGACGGCGGCCGCCCCGCCCATGTCGCCCTTCATGTCCTCCATGCCGCCGGCGGACTTGATCGAGATGCCGCCGGAATCGAACACGACGCCCTTGCCGATGAAGGCGACCGGTGCCTCGCCGGCGGGGCCGCCGTTCCAGCGCATCACCACGACGCGCGGCTCGTGCACCGAGCCCTGCGCCACGGCGAGCAGCGCGCCCATGCCGAGTTCGCGCATGCGGGCCGGCTCCAGCACCTCGACCTCGACGCCGAGCTTGGTCAGCTCGGAGGCGCGGCGGGCGAACTCCTCCGGGGTGAGGACGTTCGGCGGCTCGTTGATCAGGTCGCGGGCGAGCGTCACGCCCTCGGCG
>NZ_VRUX01000905.1:0-1225 GCF_008039885.1 Methylobacterium sp. WL103 | reverse complement strand
GCGACCGGGCCGCCGCCCGCCGCCGCGACGATCGCCTCGACGGCGCCCTTTCGGATCTGCGCGCCGGCGAGGTCGACGCCGCTCATCCGGGTCTGGGCGGTGAAGGGCACGAAGGTGGCGTCGAGGTGCCCCATGTCGCGCGCGCCGATGCCGTAGCCCTCCTTGGCCAGCACCACGATCGAACGCCCCTCCGGGGTCTCGTCGGCGAGCGAGGCGAGTTGCGCCGCGTCGGCCAGCTCCTGCTCGGTGACGCCGCGGACGGGGCGGAACGCGGTGGCCTGCCGGTTGCCCAGCGTGATCGTGCCGGTCTTGTCCAGCAGCAGCGTGTCGACGTCGCCGGCCGCCTCCACCGCGCGGCCCGACATCGCGAGCACGTTGAAGCGCACCAGCCGGTCCATGCCGGCGATGCCGATGGCCGACAGGAGCGCGCCGATGGTCGTCGGGATCAGCGTGACGAACAGGGCGACCAGCACGATCAGCGGGATGGCGCCGCCGGCGTAGGACGCGAAGCTCGGGATCGAGGCGACGGCGAAGACGAAGATCAGGGTCAGCCCGGCGAGCAGGATGTTGAGCGCGATCTCGTTCGGGGTCTTCTGACGCGAGGCGCCCTCGACGAGGGCGATCATCCGATCGACGAAGGTCGAGCCGGCAGCCGCCGTGATCCGCACCCGGATCGCGTCGGAGAGCACCTGCGTGCCGCCGGTCACCGCCGAGCGGTCGCCGCCGGATTCGCGGATCACGGGGGCGGATTCGCCGGTGATCGCCGCCTCGTTGACCGAGGCGATGCCGAGGATGACCTCGCCGTCCGACGGGATGATGTCGCCGGCCTCGACCAGCACCACGTCGCCGACCTTCAGGCCGTTGCCGGGCACGGTCTCGTAGGCGTCGCCTCGGCCGGTCAGGCGCTTGGCCAGGGTCTCGGTCCGGGTGCGGCGCAGGGATTCCGCCTGCGCCTTGCCGCGCCCCTCGGCGACGGCCTCGGCGAAGTTGGCGAACAGCACCGTGAACCACAGCCACAGGATGATCTGCCCGGAGAAGGCGAGGTCCGCCGCCCCGGTCGCGGCGTCGCGCACGAACAGGATCGTGGTGAGCAGGGCGACGACCTCGACGACGAACATCACCGGGTTGCGCACCATCAGGCGCGGATCGAGTCCTCACGGCACCGACGAGGGCCGGGCCGACGAGGGCCGCGCTGAACAGGGTCTGGGAGGGGCGGGACATGGGG
>NZ_VRUX01000904.1:0-1228 GCF_008039885.1 Methylobacterium sp. WL103 | reverse complement strand
GCTTGACTATGCTGGATCGCTCGACGGATCGCCTCAGTCGTCGTGGCGCTGCCGTGAAGAACTTGGCCCATAGCTCATCCCTCCACTCCGACGTGAAGACTGCACCATCAAACCCTGGGATCAAACATCTAGGCCGATACGCAGTACATGGCCCGCATGCAGAATGGCGGCGCTTGGTTAGAAGCCCGTCACCGCGACGGGTGCCGCGGTGTGCCGGAACGGGGCGCTGAACGGCCTCAGGCCGTCTTGGCGACCTTCTTGCGGCCGCGAGCCTTCGGGGCTGCCTCGGGCGCTTCTACAGCCTTGGGCTTCCGACCGCGGGTCTTGGGCGCCTCAGAGACCGTCTCGTCGGCTGCGGCGGCCTTGGGGGCTGCCTTGCGCAGTTGGCCGAGGCCGAGCGAGCGAGCCAACTCGGAGCGCTTGGCGGAATAGCTCGCCGCAGTCGAAGGGTAATCCGGAGGCAAACCGTAGCGCGTCCGGTAGCTCTCCATAGTCAGGCCGCTCTTAGTCAGGTGGCGCTTGAGCGTCTTGTATGGCTTACCGTCGATGAAGCTAATTAGCGCGTCCGGTGTGATCGACTTCTTGACCTGCGCCGGCGTCGGCTTCTCGGGGCCAGCGGGCTCGGCAGGCGTCGGGTTAGCAAGACCCGCAACGGCAGCATGCACGCTGGCGATCACGCCAGGCAGCTCCGACACCGGCACGTTGTTGTTCGACACGTAAGCCGAGACGAGGTCGGCAGCGAGTTCCATGAAGTTGGGGGATTGAGCTTCAGCTTGTTCGTCCACGACGGTTCCTTCCATCAAGAGGATCTATCGCTCTACCGCTTGATGCCGCTGGTCAAGCTACCTCCATGGAAAACACACCGGCGAATGCTGCAACACGGATGGAAATCTGTTGCTTCGCTTCGACATGATGCTCGATGGGGCAAAGAAAGCCCCCGACCGCTCGGGCGGCCGGGGCTTATCATGCAGCACCTGTGCGATGCTATGCGCTCGGGAGCAGTCGTCGCTTACTCCCGATGCGATGTAGAGCCAGGGCCCCTCGATGGGACGCCCCCGCTCACTCTTCCCCGAAACCAAATCTTCGCAGCATGCGTACAGGGTAAGCGCTCGGTGACGGCTGCCTTGTGCGGATAGGGTCTGGGTCTGGATACAGGGGATGGCGCGGGATGGCGCTGTATCGGCCCTGTGTCTGGACCTATGACGAACACGGCTCACATCGTCGTCGC
>NZ_VRUX01000903.1:0-1230 GCF_008039885.1 Methylobacterium sp. WL103 | reverse complement strand
GGCCCCCGCGCGCCGGTTGCGGACGAGCGCAACGAGCGCCGCCACGATGGTGGCGAACGTCGCCAGGAGCACGACCACGAGGGTGATGGTGCGGTTCACCAGGCGGTCGAGGCCGAGATCGGTGGTGACGAGGTCGGGGCGGGCCGGGTCGGCCATGACGCTGATGCTGTAATCGCCGAGGTGCACGCCCGTGAACACGTAGTTCACCCGGCGCGTCACCGCGCCCTTGGGCGTGGACAGGCTCAGGGTCGCGTCGCAGATGTGGACGACCAGCTTGGTGCTGCACCGCCCGTCGCTCACCCGCGCGTCGGGGACGGGTTGGGCCGCCTCGCGCACCTGCCAATCCGACAGCACCGCCGGCGCCGTATAGAGGGCGCAGGCCACCAGGACGCCGCACAAGCCGGCGACGCCGAGCAGGACCCAAAGGGTCTGTCGCCAGCCGCCGCTGGCCGGCGGCAGCCGCAGGGGGGCCTGCGAAGCGTTCGTGGCAGGGCCGGTCGAGGGGCCGGTGCGGTCGGGCGATGCGGTCATCGAGCCTCAAAGGGTCCGGGTTTCGGATCAGGCGGCTTCGGCCTGGGCCAGGAGGCGACGCGCCTGCGCCGCGACCTGGTAGCGGCCGAGCAGGTCGACGAAGTCCTGCGGCGTCGTCCGGCGGGGCAGGCCGAGGGCGAAGGTGACGATGCGGCGCTTGGCGTCGAGCTTCACGCCGCGCCCGCCGGGCACGCGGACCGGGAACGGCGCCTCCGGCGGCAGCAGCAGGCGCGTGGCGATGCCGGTCTGGTTCACGCTGATGTCGAGGTCGGCGATCGCCTCCCAGGCGATAGACCGATCGAGCCCCGGCACCTCCAGCCCGTCGGGGCGCAGGATCAGGGTGACCCGCTCGCCGCGCCAGAGCCGGTAGCCGCCCAAAGCCCCGAGGATCGCGCCGAGCACGAGCACGACGACCGCGAAGTAGCCGGCCTCCCGCGCCGAGAGACTCGGGAAGCCGAAGATCGCGAGGCCGAGCGCCGCGAGGCCGAACAGGACGGCCGCGCCAACGAGCACGAAGGCGCCGGGGCGGCTGTTGTCGCGCAGCACCTGGTCCTCGGCGGCGACGCCTGCCGCCGCCGTCTCCAGGTCGGCCCGCACGGCCGCCTCGTGCTCGCGGACCACGCCGAGGAAGTCGGCCGTCGCCGCCCGGCACAGGCCGGCCGGGTCGGCGAAGTAGGCGCCGAGCTGGCTGAGGGCGTG
>NZ_VRUX01000902.1:0-1234 GCF_008039885.1 Methylobacterium sp. WL103 | reverse complement strand
GGCCTGCTGGTCGGCGTCGCGCGGGCAGGGGAGGCCGGCAAGATCCAGGCAGAGCTGGACCAGGCCCGAGCAGTCGAGGCCGAGGCTGGTGCGCCCGCCCCACAGGTATGGGGTGCCGACGAGCCGTTCGGCGGTGCCGGCATAGTCCGGCGTCGTCCGGTCGAGCGGCGCGCAATGGGCCGAAAACACGAAGGCGTCGCCGACTCGCACGAAGTCGCCCTCCGTCCCCGCGACCGCGATCCGCGCGCCGAGGCTCAGATGGCCGAGCGCCGGGCGCTTCATGTCGGGGGCGGGGTAGAGGAAGCTGCGCAGCGCCGTCACCCGGTGGGTCGGGGCCGGGTCGGCCGGGCCGAGGCTCGCCGTGGGCAGGTAGCCGACATAGCCGTCGCGCACGAGCTGGACCCAGGCGAACCCGTCGCGAACCTCGTACAGGGTCACCGCGTCGCCCATCACCGCCTCCGTTTCGAGGCCGGCTTCCGCACGCGGCGTCCGGCGCAAGGGGGCCGCCGGGATCACGACCTGCCGTGGCTCGCCGGCGACGAAGCGTGCCGCCTCAACTGTGCCGCGTAGGCGGATGTCGGCGAGATCCGGCCGAGCCGGCGTTGTCCGCGGGTCGTGGGTCAGGGTTTCGCTACGCGACATGACGGCTCGGGTTTTCAGGCGGTTCGAGCTTGCAGGATCGGCTTCCGCCGTGACCGAACCACGCCTGTGCCGATCGCCCATGCTGCGCCATTTCGACGCAGTACTGTGACGCGCGAGGTGGCAATTGCATCATGAATGCGCTGACGCCGTCGAAGACAGATGAGCGGCCTGCCTGTCCATTCGGCACCCTCGGTCCATGCAGGGGCCGACCGCGCCGGCCGCGTTTTGATGCAGTGCACAATGGCCTCGAATCGGGTAGGGTCCGAGGATGACGAGCGCGAGCCCAGCCGTGAAGAAGTCGAAGAAGAGCTTTGCCGACCTGCCGCCGATCCGGGTCCGCCGCGAGCCGCCGACCATCGTCGAGGCGGTGATCGCCGCGCAGGACCTGTCCGACGACCTGGAGCAGCAGATCGAGATCGCCGCCGGGCTGATCGGCCTGCCCGCGGACGAGGTCCGCCCGCACGTCGTGGCGGCGGTGAAGGCCAAGCCGGAGCGGATGCCGGAGCGCATCATCGCCCAGGCCGGCCCGAGCCGCGCGCCCCGCACCGTCATCGTCGAGCGCCGCACCCGGCCGCCGGTGATCGTCGAGCGC
>NZ_VRUX01000901.1:0-1235 GCF_008039885.1 Methylobacterium sp. WL103 | reverse complement strand
ACCTCGCCGACCCGGCGTCGCTGGCGCGCGACGGCGTCCGCGGCGAGGCGTTCGACGTCCTGGTCTCGTGCCTTGCCTCCCGCACCGGCTTGCCCACCGACGCCTGGGCGATCGACCACGGCGCGCATGTGCGCGCCCTGGAGGCGAGCCGGGCGGCCGGAGTCGGGCACGTCGTGCTGGTCTCGGCGATCTGCGTCCAGAAGCCGGTCCTCGCCTTCCAGCACGCCAAGCTCGCCTTCGAGGCCGAGCTGATCGCGTCGGGGCTCGACTACACGATCGTCCGGCCGACGGCCTTCTTCAAATCGCTGTCGGGGCAGGTCGAGCGCGTGCGGCGCGGCAAGCCGTTCCTGGTCTTCGGCGACGGACGCCTCACGGCCTGCAAGCCGATCGGCGACGACGACCTCGGGGCTTACCTCGCGGACTGCCTCGACGATCCCGCGCGCCGCAACCGGGTGCTGCCGGTCGGCGGGCCGGGCGAGGCGATCACGCCGGAGGCCCAGGGCGAAGCGCTGTTCGCGCTCCTTGGGCGCGAGCCGCGCTTCACGCACGTGCCGGTGGCGCTGCTGGACGTGATCGTCGGCGTGCTGGCGACGCTCGGACGATTTCTGCCGGCCTTGGCGGCCAAGGCCGAACTCGCCCGCATCGGGCGCTACTATGCCACCGAGTCGATGCTCGTGCTCGACCTCGCGACCGGGCGCTACGACGCCGACGCCACCCCTTCGACGGGGTCGGAGACGCTGTTCGACCATTACGCGCGGCTCGTCCGCGGCGAGGCGGTGGCCGAGCGCGGCGACCACGCGGTATTCTGAGGACGCCCGAACCCGACGCGACCGTCGCGCTGCGAAGTCCGACCGCGCTTGCGCTCCGCGCAGCCGCATCCGATGGTTTTTCGCGTGCGGGCCGCGGGTCCGCTCCTGAGAAGTCCGCTTCTGAAAAGCAGGTGTCCATGAGCCGTCGCGAGGCCTTCGTCGTCGATCCCGGAACCGAGGACGCGCAAAGGCGCGCCGCGGACCCGCGCGCCTCGGCCTGGGTCTCGGCCAACGCGGGCGCCGGCAAGACCAAGGTGCTCACCGACCGGGTGGTGCGGCTGCTGCTCGACGGGGCGGCGCCGGCGCGCATCCTGTGCCTCACCTTCACGAAGGCCGCAGCCGCCAACATGTCGATCCGGATCTTCCGGACACTGGGGCGCTGGGTGACCCTCGGCGACGCGGCGCTCTCGGCCGAGCTCGTCGCGC
>NZ_VRUX01000900.1:0-1239 GCF_008039885.1 Methylobacterium sp. WL103 | reverse complement strand
CTCGCGCCCTCGCCCGCGAGCCGCGGGTGCTGCTCCTCGACGAGCCGATGGCGGCCCTCGACCGGAGCTTGCGCGAGGAGACGCAAGGGGAGCTGCGCGCCCTGCAGCGCCGGCTCGGCACCGCCTTCGTCGTCGTCACCCACGACCCCGCCGAGGCGATGACCCTTGCCGACCGCGTCGGCGTGATGGATCGCGGACGGCTCGTTCAGGTGGGGCGCCCCGCTGACCTCTACCGCCGGCCGGCCACGCGCTTCGTCGCGGGCCTACTCGGCGACGTGAACCTCATCCCCGGCCGCCTCGGGGCGGACGCGCCCGGCCCGCACCGCGCCGTCGAGACCGCATTCGGGACCTGGCTCGGGCGCGCACCCGAGGCGCCGCTCGCGGCCGGCGCCGCGGTCGTCCTGGCAGTCCGCCCCGAAGATCTGCGCCCGAAAGATCTGCGCCCGAAAGATCTGCGCCCCGAAGATCTGCGCCCCGAAGATCTGCGCCTCGGCGGGGAGGGCGCGCCCGCGACGCTGATCGAGGAGACCTTTCTCGGCGACCGCATCCGCCGCGTCCTCCGCCTCGCCGACGGCACCCTCCTGCGCGCGACCGCCGCGCCGGGCGAGGGGGCACCGGCCGTGGGCGAAGCGGTCGCGATCCGCTTCGCCCCCGACGCCGCGACGATCCTGCCGGCATGAGAGGACCGGCGATCCCTACGATCGTCGTCAGGCCTATCTCCGACGACGACCCGCCTTCCCCCTGAAGCGGGCAGAGCGATCGCACATGGCTTTTCCAGCCCTCGCTGCGGTGAGGGTGGTGCGTCGACGCCTGGTGGAAGCCAATCGGGGGTCGATGCGCGCAGTGCAGGACTTGTCCACGACGGCTCGGGACCTCGCCCTCCTGCGCCGTCTCGCCCTCGACATCGTCGGCCGGGACGAGAAGAAGGCCCCTGTGCACACCAAGCGACGACTGGCTGGATGAAGGGACGACGACCTCGGCTCGACGCACAAGTCCGAGACATCCGACAAAACCGCCCCGTCCTTGCTTGACCCAACAGACGGCCGCTCATCATCGCATGCAGGAACGGCCCAAATCGGGGCGGGCTCGGGACGATCTTGACAAAATTCCTACAACCTGCCTATAACCCCATCACGCGCTGCACGGCGCTGGGGCTGCGTTTCGTCCCGGTGCCGCCGTAGGAGCCGGCCCGGTGACCGCCGGGGCGGTCGGCAGCGTGGCGGCTCCCGGGTCGTCGGT
>NZ_VRUX01000008.1:0-31669 GCF_008039885.1 Methylobacterium sp. WL103 | reverse complement strand
GCGCGCCTCCGGGCTCTGCGATGTCGCGTCCATGCCGCCTCCCGCGGGTGCCAGCGTGTCGGTCCGTCACCCGCGGCTGGGCACTCTCGCTAGCGCGCCGCGAGGCCGACGGCGGCCAACGCCGGCGCGAGGGTGTTGGCGGCGGTCGAGCCTTGCTCCAGCGCGAGGCGGCGAAACACCTTCTCGGCGATGCCGGGCAGGCCGCCGGCGGCCTTCACGACGAAGCCCGGCGCCTGGTCGGACGCGCGCTGGATGTAGTTTGACTCGTAATCTTATCTTCCGTTTCCACTAAGTCATTGATTTCACATCACATGGGAACTCATATTTTTATGTCCACTGTTTGATTTCTATCGTTCCAAACGCCCGAATGACTCATATTTCAATTTCCTTGTTATCCGCCAAACCGAACTTTGTTCGCTGATAATTTATCGAGGGCTGCAATCGCCTACGAAGAGGCAAGTCAGGCGTCGAAGCAGCGGGATGTGAAGCTCAGGCAGTCAGGTAGGCTCGGATGAGTAGACGAGACTTCGACAAGGTTGATCGCGGCTCTGCATGCCGGGGTATGCCACTCGAGGTCGGCGGAAAAAATCAAGGCCCATGAAACTGGCGGCGATCGACGCGTAGCCGGCCGGCCATTGCGAACCCCTTCTCGCCAGGGGCAGGCCATCCTCGACGTGATGGCGAACTATATGCATCCACTCCGGGCAGGCCACGGTCGCTTCGGAGCGCTCGGGTGAAATCGCCGTCCCGGCATCATCACTTCAAAGCTTGGGTCCGCTCTCCCTCCAGCCGATGGCGAAGAACAGCCAGCAGTCGAGGACGTCGACCGATACGGAATTGAAATCGCGAACCACAACCGCCTTGCGTTTCCCGCTCCGAGGATGATTGAGCCAAGCCGCGATCCCATTGGCATCGATCCCGGCGCAGCCGCCGGGCCCCCGGGAAACCTAAAATCGAACGATCGCCATCTACGATTCGTTTGCCTTAAGTACTGTAATAAAGGCATGCCATCACAATGCTCCATTGCGCGAAGGCGACGCTTCGGCGCATCATCACAGAAGTCGCGAAGAGAAGGCTCCGATGACCCGGTTCGAGCTTACATCGACGTTCCTCCTGGAACGTATCCTTAAGGCCTAAGTGCCGCGCTCGAACCCTATTGGGTAGGCGCGCCCACAGGCCCCTACCGATACTTCCCCTTGGAACTACAAATCTACCGCGCTTAGACCGCATCTCATCCTTTCAGCAGGATGAATGATCTACGCGCCCGAAACGACCGTTCCGCAGCGGTCTAACCCGGCCCGAAGACTGCCGGCACCGACGGACTCCCAGTCCGCTCGGGTCTCCAAGCTACCCACGCCCATGAGCGTCCTCCGGAATTGGTCCCGCCGCTCGGCGAAGCCACGCCCGAAGACCACTCAAAATGCGCCTGGAGGCTACCTGCGATCACACGAGAGGCAACGAAATGAGCGTGCAGACAAACGATTTCCGCCGGCCACCACGGGCAAACCGGGCGACGGGTCCACCAGGGCCGTGGCCTCGTCGAAGCCCCCCCTGAGCGATCCAACGTGATGGAAGGAACGAAGGCGATGCATCCGAGATCACCAGCCGCAACCGCTCGAGCGAGAGGCCCACCATGCGAAAGCATAGGGGACGTCCTCCAGACGCCCCGTTCCCCTGGCCCCAGCCGTGATGGTTCGAAGGAGAAGCGAGATGAGACCCTCAGCGATCGACAGTCGATGGCCAAGCCGGTGGGCCCGAGCGCGGGGGCCACCATGCACGAGGACCGAAGCCGTCCGCCGGACGGTCCGGCCCTTGTTCGTAGCCCTCATGGTTCGACGGAGAAGCGAGATGCGACCATCGGCGATCGGAAGTCGAAAGCCAGGCAGGTGGGCGCGAGCGCGCGGCCCACCATCGCCCGGGGCAGCATCGCTGCCGCCGGAGATCTTTAACAGCATAGTGCCCAAGAAGGAGGATCACATCATGATGCGTCATAGTCGTTTCGCGGTTCCCGCGGAGATCAACCGTCCCGCCGATGTCGACTATTCGTTCACAGCGCCTGCGTTTCGGCAGGTCAGCGAAGAGGGGTCGTACAAGGCGAGCTTCCCATCGTGAAGCCCGGGTTTGAACCGGATCCGGCACCGGCCTTCGCATGGTGCGCGACGAGCCGTTGCCGGGCTCGGCTCCTTCCCCGTCCGAACAACCGCCTGCACGATGATCGCATCCGGCGACCGTTCGGACGGGGAAGGAGCTGCTGTCCCACCATCACTTCGGCGGCTTCCCACCGAAGGCTTCTATGACGTCGACATGCGACCTAGCCGCGCAACCGGAGACGAAATGGCTCACCAGAACGCTGCCCCCCTCGGTCTTCTCCGGGACGATGCCGAGAAGTGCGGATACATCGGACCTGCGGCATCGCCGGAGGTTAGGCATGCTGAGTTGCGTATACCCGACGCAAGGCTCGATCGCCCGAATCTCCAAGGAAGTCCCGATACGATTGATCCGTTCAGCGTCATCACCGGAAAGGAGAGGAAGCCCATCGGGCAAAGACATATCGTCGAGGCAGGCGGTCGAGTTGGGGCGAGCAACCCCATGACTTGTCGGGAAGGACGAAACCCGTCCGCCGCAAATACAATGGGATATGTCTACGACGCGGGTTCGGTGAGATCGTCGTGGACCTACAGAAAAGCTCCGCTACGCCTGCGCGACTATGGAGCGGGAGAGCCGGCCTACTCGTTTATTCATCGTCTGGCGTCCCGAAACGCCTATGGAGTTCGTGAATTCGCCGGCGCCTACGGGCTCGATTTTTCAGCGATCGTCCGGGGCGACCGACGAGAGGTTGGCCGCCTTTCGGCCGTGGCGGACGTCGATGCGGCCTCGCTCCTCGACGCGACCCCGGCTCGTGTGCGGGCCGGGATCTGGGTCGTTCGTGGTGAACGATTGATGGACCAGCATATCGAGCGGGGCCGGGACCGTATCTGCCCGGCCTGCCTGGCCGAAGATCGAGAAGCCGTCCCTGGAGAGATCGGTTTCGGCATCCGCCGCCGCGTCTGGTGGGATCTGAATTTTCTACACCGCTGTCCGACTCACGGGATGCCGTTGCGTGGAATGAGATCCGAAGCTTTGGTCGATCTCAAGGGCACTGCGGATGCCGCCCCGGAGAGCGGTTGCGGGTGGGAGGCCTATGTTCTCGGTCGTCTGGGTTTCACCCAGCGAACCGACGCCCAGCTTCTCGACCAGCTCAGCCTGAAGGCTGCCGTCGACATGGTCGCCACCTGCGGTGCAGTCGCCGTTCACGGAGCCGGCCTCAAGCTGCAATCCCTGCACATCGGACGAGATGCAGAGGCGATGCGTACCGGCTTTCGAGTCGCACGGAGCGATGACTCGTTCATAGCTTTCCTTAGGCATCTACGACATGAGGAGGTTGACGGATCGATGTCCGGGGCCTTCGGAATTCTGAATGCACGTTTTAGCAATACTCGAACCAAAAAGGAACCCGTTGCGAACTTGATGAAACGCTTTGAGGCCGCAGAGAAGCTTCGGCAGGAACTTCGAAGACATTCTGCAGAGACAATGGGCAAAAGTTTCGAAAAAGGTAGGGGCAAAGATCACTTCTGGATTTCTGCCGCCAAAATTTACCTCGACTTTAACTCAGACCGCATCCCCATTACTGCGAGGCCCGAGACTGGATCTATCTCTCTATCCAGGGCGCTTCGATCGAAGATCGGACCGATGAGGATCTTCGAGGCAATTCTCGACGGGCGATTGCTGCCCAAATGCCAAGTGCGCAGCTTCTCCGGCATACGCTCGATCTTCGTTTCGAGAGCCGATATCCGGAACATAGAGGCTTTGAAGGAAAAAACGAAACCTGAGTTGACAGCCGAAGTGTTCGGCAGACGGCTGAACATGCATGCCAAAAGTATCAGGAAGCTCGTATCGCATGGAATTATCCATAAAACGAATAGAAAGGCCAATCGATGCTACATTATCGAAGAAAGTGAATTTGAAATGTTCGTTCAGACGTATGTTACCGCGCGCGTAATTGGTTTTGCTCTTGGCATGCAGGCCAGCATGATTAGGAATATGTTGAAGAAAAGGTACGGAATCGAGCCCATACTTCCGAACGAGGCATGGTTGAGCCTATTCCGCCGGGCAGATCTACTCCGTTCTGGGCTGCCTGCACCCAAGATGCAGCTGGTTTCCGACGACTGAGATGGAGCCTCGCTCGACGTCGTCCGTCGCTCGTCGGAGAATTCCAATCACGCTTCGCTCGTAGAGCCGGATTTCAATCCGATCTCCGAGAGCGAGTTCGATCGCCGGGCGGCAGCCTCGTTCGGCAAGTCTGGAAAGGATGGACCTCGCACTTGTGCGGAGGGAGTGGGAAAGCTCCGTCGTCGACACGTAGCGGGTCTGGAAGCTCGCGACATCCGCCCGATCGAGCAGTCGCAGACGACGGGCATCCTTGATGGTGCGGATGTGGCCGGCGGCGACGATCAGATCGAGACCATTCCGCCGCATGCCGAGTGTCTTGCCTGCCTCCAGAGGACCTATCCAGGGGTCGTTCCTGGCCCGTGAGAGTTCCGCGATACCGGCCGAACGGATTCGGATGCCTGCAAGCCCGGGGGTCCCGACGACCCGCGCGGTGGCCACGATCTGCCCATCCAGGATCGCGCGGCAAAGCGCGACGATCCCGACCTTACGGGCGGCGCGCACGATCGACACGGAGTCCGATGGAGGAACCTCGACGACGGGCGCGTTGCCCTGCATCCGATCGAGGATCGCATCGACTTCGATCGGATCGAATCTCGGATGTCGGAAGGCCGCGAGTGCCAACGGGCCGCGTGGAAGAATATCCGCGGCGACCAGCTTGCGGACGGAAGCGGGAGTGATGCCGAGCGTACCTGCCAGGATATCGACATTGATGAAGCGCCCGACGCGGCTGGCGAGCATCTCGACCTGTCGCCGGTCGACGGTCGGTCGGCATCGTTCGTCGACGTCGCTGCGCAATCCGGCTGCTTCCAGGATCGCGACTGTCCTGTCCCAACCGGCATCGAGGCAAGCCTTGGCCCTGCTGGCGGATATACGATCCGGTGTCGGTGGTTCGACGACATGCCGCTCCCAGCCCTGCCAGCACAGTTGATTCCGCCTCACGACGTTCGCGATGCGGTTTGCCATCCAGGACTGGAGTTCGCCATCGGGCAGGGCGGCGAACCAACTGTAGAGCTGACCGAGTTGCACCCGTAGTCGATCAGGCCTGCCCGGGGCGGCCAGTAGGGCATCGATCGTCTTCTCGATACCCTTGTCGCCCGTCCGGACGGCGTGAAAGCCGGCCAGCATCATGGCTGGTCGATCGGCGGGATCCGTCTTGCCGAATCTGACGTCGCGGCCGGCGGAAACGCAGCACCCGAGCCTCTGCATCAGAGCAATGGCATCACAGAGCGGCAGGGCGTCCAGGATGGCCTCCGGCACCCTCGGGCATCCTCCGAGCCGGCCGACCACGTAGGCGTCGGCGGCGGTGGCATGCGGCTCGACGACGATCCGGGGACTTCGGGCAAGATTGGCACCGCACCGACAGACCGTCACGCGCGCCCCGGCCAACCGGATGGTTCGATCGCACTGCAGGCAACGGTCGTTCAGGCGCAGATTGTGGATGGGACAGACCGAAACGGCTGCGACCGACCACCAGCACCTCAGATGTCGCATCGGGACAGTGCCGTCGGTCTCGCATGCGGCATCATCGGCCCAGCACGCGACGCAGCAGCACTGACGTTCATAGAAGACTTGAGCAGGTTCCAGCTTCTCGCCGTTCAGCAGGATGTGGCCATCCCGCATTCGCCGAGGCGAGTATCGATCGATTCCGTCGACCGTCTCGCGCCCGAGTATCGGCACCAGGGCACGCGTATCGCCGCGGGCGAGGAGCGTCGTCGAGACGCCCCGGCCGGCGAACGGATTTGCCCGCCAATCGCAGCCGTTCGCCTCGGCCAATCGGCGAGCGTAGCCGCTTGCCGGCTCGCCTGGGATATGACGAGGACGTATCGGAAAGGTCATGGCTACCCATCTCCTCTTTCGATCTCATACCGTCCTGGCCGTCTTCTCGTAGGTGGGCGCGGACGGCTTGCCCGATAGGGAGCCACGAGTCCGCGACGGCCGCGGCACGCGGCGGCGAGGGGCCTGTTCGTTCCTGGATGCCTGAGGCTGGAACGGGTTCGATCTTTCGCCGGAACGCTTCAAGGTCTCGTGCGCATAGGCGAGATAGTTGTCGGCGACGTGCATCACGCCATCCTCCAGACCATGCTCGAGCGCGATCAGGATCAGGCGCGTGACGCGCCCGAGGATGCCGCCCGTGGACGCATGTATCCTACCTGCACGCTTCGGATCCGAAAGGTTCGACGCCTCCGGAAGGTCCATGCCCTCTTCCAGATCCGCCAGGAAATCGAGGAACTCCTGCCGGTGTTCGATCTCGCTACCCCAGCTGAACGGTTCCACCGGAAACCGCATGCGGCAACGGCGGTCCAGCTGCGGATTGGCGTCCACCGGGCGTGCGGCCTTCTGCATGCCGCTCAGCACCAGCTGCACCCGGGTCTCGACGAGCAGATCCTTGACGAGTTCCGATAACTCCTCGACCAGTTCGTCGCGGGACGAGACGGTGTGATGGAACTCGTCGATGAACAGAAGGCGGGTCTTCTGTCCGACGAGTTGCATCCTCAGTCGGTCGAGGATCTGATGGCCGTGGAGTGCCCTCGGCACCTCGGCACCCAGGGCCCGAAGGATCTGGGTCGCGAGCGCATTGGTGGACCGGGAGCTCGAAGCGTTGACGAAGACGATCGGCCGCTCGTCGCCGTCGATGCCGTCCGTCAACACGAGTCCGTAGTTGCAGATCTGCGGAATCCGCCCCGTCGTCCGTACGATCCGCTGATATTCACGCCGGATCCATTCGCGCTGAATGGTCGACTTGCCGGTACCGGAGGCTCCGGTGATCAGCAGGAGCTGACCCGGTTCCCCGCGATCGTAGGCGCGCCGGGACCGCTCGATGGCTTTGATGCCTTCGATCAGATCCACGTGGTTGTCGATGAGAACGTGCCGGGCCCTGGTCAGGATGGCCTCTGCCTCGGCGGTCAGGAGATCCGTGGCGTCGTCGGCATCCTGGCCGACGTCGTCATCCAGGCCCGAGATCAGATCGATCTCGCACTCGAGGACTTCGTCGGCGTCAGAGGTCCGGAAGGCTGCGTCAGCTGAACGATGCAATGCGGAAGTTCCTTCTGCGGCGGGTCGGGACATCGACGGCGTTCGCGGACGCCGCCGACGGTATCTTGGACTCGATGTTTGCAGGCGAGCCCGCGAACTCGACGATGGCGCCGACGACCGCGGGGAGATTTCCCGCGTCTTCGACGTTCCGAATTTCTGCAGCCCCGCGGGCCGGCGCTACGCTCGCGATCGGCCGTCGGGACGGCCGTCGTGCAGAGTGTTCGACGACCTTCTCCGGCCGACGCGGCCTCGCATGGATGGGGGATGCGTCCGCCAGATCCGGCTCGTCATCATCGCGGTGATCGACGTCGTCGAACGCGATATGGGTCGTTTCGGGATCTATGGCCTCGACGTACGTCGCCTTCATCTCGGCCAGGTTGTCGAATTCCTGTACCAGAAGACGCGCCTTCCGACTGCTGGTCCTCTGCGCGGCGCGTTTGTTGTTCCGCGCCTCCGCAGGAGCGTAGAGACGCCGCTTCGCGGCATCCATGTCGGGCTGGTGGACCCGTTCATGCTTCTTCTTGCGAGAACGCGCTTCGGCTCGGATGACCAAATGATCGTGCACCGGGCGGCCGCGGGCCGCGGGGTCCGACGCGGCGAGTACGATCCATTCACCGTCGACAAGCAGGTAGGCTCGCCCGACGTCCAATGCGTCGATCCGCATCCTGTATCGGCGCTTGCCCGGTCCCTCTCGGTTCATCAATTCCTGGAGCGCCTCGGAACCGAAGCCGTAGAAGAGGTTCATCCATTCAACGCCGGTATGCTGGATCGTAACCTTTTCCTGTACTTTCGAGACGAGGGGAACGAGGTGATCGATCGAGGGCGCCATCTCCGGATGACGGATATCGGAAAGTCTTCGCCACGCGCCAGCGGGACTATCCTCGATGCCGCCGGCCCACTCCTGCATCCAGACGTCGGCAACGAACTTGCAGACGATCCAGTTGACCTGTTCCATGGTCATTACGGCATGATCCTCGGCGCGATAATCCGAGAAGCGATCACCGTTCTTGAACAAGCTGCCGGGCATTCCGGCGAACATGCCCTGCTTCGACGTCAGAAATTGCCGTTCGACGATGCCCTTCAGATCCGGTGCTCCCGCAGGCGTATGCTTGAGGCGGATGTTCAGTTGGCCGCACGTGACGACGAGATCGTTCGAACGATAGTCGGATCCCTGGTCAGTAAAGACGACACTGGGTTTCACGGTCGCGGAGTATTCGTTCGTGATACCGTCCAACTTCGACATCCAAGTTTTCGGCATCATCGTCATCCGGAGAGCCTCCTGGATGGTTGCAAAGCCTTTTTCCAGACCGACGTACCATCCCACGATCGCACGCGTCGCAAGGTCGATGACGACGGTCAGCGTGACTTGCTTGAAGGTCAAACCCGTGGCGGGATCGCGTACGACGATCGGCAGTTCCGTCGAGTCGATCTGAACTGCCTGGCCGATCCACTCGTAGCGGGGACCGAGCGCCTTGATGCGATGCCTATGTTTCGACTTCTTTTCGTCGCCGCGGTAGACCTCCTTCTCCAGAGACCCCATACTGCGAATTACCTTGTAGAAAGACTGAATATTGGGGATCATTCCTTCGATTTCGGCTTCCGGCACGCCGGCTTTCCGGGCGACGGCGCGGATCTCGTCCCGGACATGCGGGAAGATCTTCGACGCCTTGGGCTGTTCGCGCTGCAGGTATTGATTGCGCGCGAACTCGTTCATGACCTTGACCGCTATGGGCGACAGCCGGGGAACCCGGTTGCCCTGGCGATGGCTTTGCGGGACCAGCGCCGAGCGAAAGCTGCCCGAGAGCTTGTAGCGGCGGTACCACTGGATCAGCGATCCGCCAGAGGGTGCCTGCGAGACGCCGCTGGGCTCGATATGCCTAGCCCAGCGCTTGCACCACCAATCGAGCTCCTTCGCCTTCAATACGATGTGCCGGTACTTGCGCTTCCGAGCAGCGCGAAAGGACGCGACACGGCGGGCATCCCGCAATTCAATCGCGAACTTCAGCAGGCGAACATACTTGTATCGGCGGATAGCCTCCGACTGCTGATGCTCGGCGAAGCCCGACAGGTCTCGGCGCATGTCCTCAATGAGCGTTGCAGGCAGTCCCTTGCAGGGCTCGGGCTCGATCCGCAGCCGTCGATCGACCCAGAGCATGACCAATTCGTGCCAGCTATGCGCCTTGGCCGGACCACCATCAATGGGTCTAAGCGCGATGCCGTCCTCCAATGCAGTCGTCGGCAACCAGCGAAGGCCATCGATCACCACGATATCGCGGCTGGTCAGCTTGAAGGGACCCATGTCCTACCTTCGGTTTTCGCGCTTCGCGCGGTGCATATTGGAGAAGGATCGACTGCCGCTATCTTCCGAGTCGGATCTGTCGGCTCGTTAAAACGCCACGCCTGTCGGCAGATGGATCTCAGCTCATACGAACGGAGCGTACGAGCGCTCGATCGTCGATCGGCTTCTCGAGGTCGAGTGCGACTTCGCGAAGTACGTGAAGACGCAGAACTGCGCCGAGCGTCCGTCCACCGATCCCGCTGGCTTCCCGGATCTCTGCGACCGTCTTCACCGATCGGGGAGCCGCTTTCAGTACTTCGCGTACCCGGTCGAGGGCTTCGACGTCCTCCCTGGGACCACAATGCTCGAACAACAGCTCGGCATTGCCGAAGACCGGTTGCCGACGGATCTCCATTTCGGTCCAAACCTCGAAAAGAAGATTCTGACGATCGAATTCGGTAGCAATCAGGCCGAGTTCCTCGGCCAGTGCCTCCGCCTTGACCTTGGGTTTGACTTGCACATAGATCGGCCGCGGGCGGCCGCGGCGTACGACTGCGAAGTCGGGGATATGGACCCGCCATTTCCGCGAACGCAGATCGTACCAGTCCACCTTCCGCGGCTGCGGGCGCACCTCCGTCGTGATGCCGTCCGAGCGAGCCAGCAAAAGAAAATCGTGCTCGAGCAGGGACTCGAACTCGATGATGCCTTCGAACGACGTGCCGTCGCTCCTCGATGCACCCATCAGATTTTCGAGATCGAACCACGGAACGACGCCGCAGAAGCTCGCGCGGTTCGTCTTCCTGCTCGCGGCGCGTACTCCGGTTATTCTCTGTAGTTCCTTAGGACGAAAAGCGATCATCGTCGTCGTTTCCTTCTGTTGATCGGACGCGAATGGAAGTCGTGGTGCAACTGGTCGCTCGATCGAGCCACCAAACGATCGATCAGGAGTATCGCGCCGGATGCAGTCCGCCCGTGCGCGATCGCCGGCGTAGTGGCGGCTCGTCGTGGTGGAAGGCTGGACATGGATCGGCCGGCCGCCGATTCCGACATCTTGGAGTGCACGGTGGCATTCCCGTCAGACATCTCTGGGATCGAGGGTGCGCCCCATTCATCGATTTTGGCTGCGGGAGCTTCGTGTTGCATCGTCGGTCCTCCTGAAAGTTTGGCTAGCTCTGTTGCGCATCCCGTCCCCTGCCGACGCAGAAGAGGGGAGATGCCTTCGGCGTTCAGCTCAGAAATCCATCGTCGGACCACGGCTTGCGCCGCATGCCTGTCGTCCCGATCATCGGATCGACGACCGATAGTTCTTCGAACTCGGCCTCAATAATTCCGGAGTAAACATCGCCAATTCCGACGCTGGACTTGATCCGGAATCGTCCGAAATAGGTTTTCGCCATGGGGTTCTCCTTGAGATGTCTGTTTCAAAAGATCGTCACGTATCTCCGGCAACTGCAGGGTCGGGCCCCGATGATCGCCTGAAGTCTTGAAGCTGCCGCTGATCGAAGCGCCGGGTCGTTCAATCTACTCGGCGTCCCCACCGCCACCGATCTTCGATCGAGAGCCGAGGGGTTCGATCTGAATTTAATTTGGCATGTCTTCGCCTGGCCACGTCTTGCAACGTAGCGTCGTCGTCGACTTTGCCGTCAGATCTCGATCGAACGGCCAGTCCGGCTCGATCTTCCTCGGATCGATTCGAAAGCTGTCGATCCGAGGCCGATCGTTGTAGAGATACGTTGTGGCGATAGTATTAAACACCAAGCACTCCTATTACAATTCAAATTCGAGATATTAGCCCTATAAGCCAAAGGTAATACTGAACAAGTAGTTGTCGGTTTTTTGGCTGGCACGCACTTGAACTTCGACCTGGTGATCCAAGGGCGAATTTCGAGCTCTGCTCCGGCCCACAGTGAGTTCCAGAGCTTACGAACGACATCCGGCCAGATCTCGGAGCCCGGTCCGCGACAACGGAGACGGTTCCGGAGAATCCGAAGGTTCGAGTGATGCTGGAAGTCCGGACTGGGAGCGGCCGGAATCTTCGGGTGTCGGGAGCCTCGACCGATATGCTATGGTCGTCTGGCGGCCCGCCGGTACCAGCCCAGTGGGAGCTAGGTCACCGTGCGCTGGTGGCGCGAAAAGTGCGGAAGAAACGCTGGCCGGCTGAGCGCCGGCCCTGTCCAGACAGGGGTTCGACGGTCGGCTTCAAGCCTGACGCGCAAGCTTCCGCATAACTGGTGGAAGTTCGAACCGGGTCATCGAACGGGTCCTTGAGGCAACTTTTTGGAAGATGCCTTCAGACCCTTGGCTCTGACAAGCATCATTTCAGATCTTGCCGAGACATCGTTACCCGTTGCTTGGCGGCAGCATTTAACAAATGTGGAAAATTGCGCCTATAATTGCTCCCAAGGCCATCACCTCGCTCGAGGTGACGACGCTTCAAACGAAGGTTGCGCGCATCGTTCCCCGCTCCAGAGGCTGGAACCGTGCCGCACGTTTGATGGGCGTATCCGGCGCGAGATGTGACCCGACCTCGACTTCGGCCTGGCCTGAACAGACCAGGGCGAGAACGATGTCCACCGAGTCGGCATCGTTGCTCTTCACACATTCGATGAGCCGCCCAAGAGGCACTCCGCCGGGGCTCTCGGACAATTCGCGTAGGATCCTGATACGATCGCCTGGGGAGATCTGCACCATTCGAGTGGCCCAGATCTGCCGCGCCACCGAACAACGCGGTTCGTCGAGCACAGTCGAACGATCAAGGGTGAGCGTATCCGGAAGCGAAGCGTAGACGCCGATGTCGATCGCGTCCGGTGCCGCGACAAGGAGCCGACGGCGATCTTCGAACCAGATGAAAACTTTGAACGAATCTTGCGACTGGCGCTCAGCCGGGACCGGTTCGATGAAGGAGATGCTTGGGTCCAGCGTGGCCTGGATCAGCAGGTCGCGGTGCCAACGTCGGGGATAGGAAACGGCCGACGTGGTCTTAAACGACCGGAAGCCAGGACGATCTGGTTTTGTGTTGATGATTGAGGGGGATAGTGCGGGGGACCTTCGTCGTAGCGACATTGACGCGACTCCACTTCGAGTCCGATCGGAAACGTGCATCCGCACCGTGACGGCTACTCGTCGACCGGGAATTCCGAGGGCTGCCACGCCTGCATCGATCGTAGAGGTCGTTGTCGTGGACCTCGGTCAGGCGCTGATGTTCCGTCTTTGAACCCGGAACAATCGGACTATGAAGGCCAAAATGGCCTTTCACAACGCATTTTCTTCAATTTTCCAATTCTGTGAATGTCGGTATCAAATGTAAAGATCGGTATTTCTACAAAGATCATATTAAGTAAATTGTGCTGCTGCGATTTTTAAAAATGGAAGCTGGTGCAAGGCAACAGTCACTGTGAGCCTTTTTTTGCCAACCAACTTTCCACGCTCCTAATGAAGGCGTCGCGCCGATCCATTCCGGCGGCAAGACACAGATGGTCGAGTTCTGCCGCGACAGCGACGCCAAAGTCATTCGGTTCAATTCGTTCGATCGGAAACTCGAAGGGTTTTTCCAGTCGCGCCATGAGGTCTAGAAGGCGGACCACTTCCATCGGAGGCCCGGAAGCAGCCCAGTTGTGGACCGTACGGAGAGCGACGCCATTCTCTCGCGCGAAGCCCGTCTGGGTCCGGTCGAGCCGTTTCAATCTTCTTTTGAAGTCGGATCCGTTCATGCAGTGCGTTCAAGGAACCGATGTTCGAGACTGCTACCTCCCGGCAGGATGCCATCGCAAGGTCGTTCCTTCCAGTGGCATTGTCGCTTCTTCCGACACAAGGAATGGTGCATGCAGGCACGGAGGACCGGCTTCGCAGTCGGGGGGCCGTCCTTGCCTCGAACCGCCGAGGCGTCCGCCCGGCCTTGCTAGGTGTGCAGTCCCGAAGTGAGGTGGGTTGGATCGTATCTGAAGCGGTCTGGATTGTCTGCCCAGGCCCGGCAGGTCGCTTCGTATGGCGTAAGGCCGCGTAGGGATTTGAGTTGCCGAGCGAAGTTGTAGGCATTCAGGAAGGCGGCGAGGTGGTCTCGCAGTTGGTCGTGGCTATCGTAATGGTAGCGCTTGACCGTCGCCTCCTTGAGGGTCCGGTTCATGCGCTCGACCTGGCCATTGGTCCACGGGTGGTTTGGCTTGGTCAGCCGATGCTCGATGTCGTGCGCCCGGCAGATCTGGTCGAAGCGGTTGACGCGGTACAGGGCAGTCGGGCCTCGACGGTTCTTGGGCAGCTCGGCGAACTGGATGCCGTTGTCGGTCAGGATGGTATGCAGGCGGTAAGGACAGGCCTCGATGAGCGCCTCCAGGAAGGCGCAGGCCACGAGCCGATCGGCGCGTTCGTGCAGCTGGGCGAAGGCGTATTTGGATGTCCTGTCGATCGCCACCCAAAGGTACAGCTTGCCTTCGCCGGTGCGAACTTCCGCGATGTCGATATGGAAGAAGCCGATCGGGTAGGCCTTGAAGGCTTGCTTACCGGGTTTGTCGCCGCCGACCTCGGGTAACCGACTGATCCCGTGGCGCTGCAGACAGCGATGCAGCGATGATCGAGTCAGGTGCGGAATCGTGGCCTGCAGCGCGTAGAGGCAATCGTCCAGCGGCAGCAGCGTGTACCGGCGGAAGGCGACGATCACCGCCTCTTCCTCGGTCGTGAGCACGGTAGAGTGCGGTGTCTTCGGTCCCATCGCCGCGTCATGAACGAAGGCTCGCTTACGCCACTTCGCGACCGTCTTGGGGTTCAGCCTATGCTGTGCGGCAAGCTCTTTGAGCGAAGCTTTCGATCGCTGTAGCGCTGCTCTGACCGCGTGCGTGGTCGTGGCGCAGCCGTGGAGAACCTGTCCCATAACGCCTCCTTATGCGAATGGCATGGAGCGCTGAGATCGTCGCCCCCTTCGCGCAAAAGGGGAACCCTTCTGAACCCATGGACGGGCATGCCTATGGCCGCGTTGGCTTCAAAAATGATCGATATATGATACATTGCTGAATGCAGTGTATGAGATATCGATCATGAGGACGACAGCCATCATCAGTACGGAGGAGCTCGAGAGCCTCCAAACCCTCGGCAGGCGCATTCGCCTCTGCCGGCTACGGCGAAATCTCAGTCAGCAGGAGCTCGCAGAGCGTATGGGCGTCGGACGGATGTCCGTCGTGTCTCTTGAGCGGGGCCGTCCAGGCGTAAGTCTGCTGACACTACTGAAGGCTTTGACGATTTTCGATACGTCGTACACGGCCCGGCTCGGCGATCTGCTCGCAGCCGATCCGATCGGGGAGGGCATTGAGGTGGTGACCGGCCGGCAGCGTGCAGCGCACGTGCCAGGGGTCGCCGATTTCTGATACGCTCGCTGTAAATGCCGCCGTTTATTTTGCCTGCCGGCGGGACAGCTTGTGGATCGGTATCGAACCATGGTTCGATACCGATCCACAGCCCATGCGCCCCCGTTCGAAATCCGCCCGTTACGCGAATGGCCGATCGGAATGGCGTTTGGATCTCGGCCCTTCATTCAGAAGCGGCCCTTCCGCATGCGACCCAACACAGTCATTCATGCTACTATGAGCGTCGCTCGAAAGCGGACATAGACGATAGCTCTACTTAACGGCCGAAATTGACCCTAAGCGGGCATTCGAGGCGCTGGCGCCGTGAGACTGGATGGGGTGGGGAGCGGACCCTCACCCTTTGCCGTCAAGCGGACGTTCCGGCTCCGACCTAAAGCAGTCTTCTCTCTCCACACGGGCATGCCCCAGCAGATAAAGGTGCCCAAGCTCAACGATCATGACGGACAAAATTACTTGGTCGAGAAGCACAGCGCACCCTTCGGATCGGCAGGAGCATCGTCCTTGGGTAGCAGCTCAAATGCCGAGTAGGTATGATCCAAGAACCGCTCAAACGCCGCGGTCAGCAAGCTGTCCTTCCGATAGACTAGCAGCGTCTGTGCAATGCCAGCACCATCCGGGAGTGCATGGATCGAAACACGCCCTGATCGCTGCATCGGTTCGGCGACGACCCGTGGGAGCAGCGACACGCCCATCCCTGCCTCAACGCAGCCGATGATCCCGTCCAGCGTGCCGAAATCCATCCGGCGGACATGCACCAGGCCGTGCGCCGCAAGGAACCCTTCGAGGCGCAGTCGGTAAGAGCACCCGGTCTTGAACACCAGCACCCGCGCCTCGCGCTTGCTCCCCAACATAGCCAGCACCTCGTCGTGGGTCTGGATCTTCGCGCCAGCCACGAGCACCAGCTCCTCTTTCAGCACCGGGATCGTCGCCAGATCGTCCTGGCTGATTGGTCCTGCGACGAAGGCCGCTTCGATCTTCCGGTCGAGGACGGAAGTGATCAGGGCCTCGGTCGGTCCCAGTTCCAATTCGATGTCCACCTCGGGGTAATGGGCGGCATAGTTCGTCAGGAGGCGTGGCAGACGTAGGGCCGCGGTGGTCTCCATCGAACCGAGGCGCAGAAGCCCCTGTGGTGTCTCGTCGGACAGCACCGCCTGCTCGGCGTCGGCCAGCAGGCGCCCGACCTGCATGGCGTAGGGCAGCAGCCGCTCACCGGCACGGGTCAGGGTCACGCCTCGGGTGCCCCGGTAGAACAGGGTGGTATGCAGCGCCTGTTCGAGAGCACGGATGCGCCCCGTGACGTTGGACTGCACGGTGTTGAGGACTGCAGCCGCCCGGCTGATCCCACCCGCTTCGGCCACTGCCGCGAAAAACATCAGGTCTGCGCTGTTCATGGCATCGCCATTCGAGATGGGGGGCATCTGAACTAATCATTATACCTGATTGGCGCAGTCCGCTACAGCAACGTCCCGGCTAGTGGTGGGCGCCGAGAGAGGTGCCGAAACCGGGGGCGAACATGGCATTGCGGACCCGACTGACAGACACCTTCGGGATCAAGCATCCCATCGTCCTGGCGCCCATGGATCCTGCCTCGGGTGGCGCACTGGCTGCGGCGGTGAGCGGTGCGGGCGGCCTCGGCCTGATTGGCGGCGGTTACGGCGACCGCGAGATGCTGGAGCGTGAGTTCGCGCGGGCCGGCAATCAGCGGGTCGGCTGCGGCTTCATCACCTGGTCGATGGCGAAGAACCCCGAGCTGCTGGATCTGGCGCTCGCGCATAAGCCGGCCGCCATGATGCTGTCTTTCGCTGATCCGGCTCCCTTCGCCGAGAAGATCCGAGCGGCCGGTGTCCCGCTGATCTCCCAAGTGCACAACCTAGAACATGCCCGCCGCGCACTCGATGCCGGTGCGGACGTGCTCGTGGCTCAAGGTACCGATGCCGGCGGCCACGGTCTGACGACCCGTGGCACCATCACGCTCGTGCCGAACGTCGTGGACCTTGTCGCCCGTGAGCGACCGGGGGTCCTGGTCCTGGCGGCGGGCGGCATCGCTGACGGTCGTGGTATCGCGGCGGCCCTGATGCTCGGTGCCGACGGCGCATTGCTGGGCACCCGCTTCTGGGCGACGCAGGAAGCCTTGATCCACCCGGCCGCCAAAGCCCGCGTGGTCGCCGCTACCGGCGACGAGACGGTGCGCACCTCCGTCTACGACATCGTCCGTAACCGTACCTGGCCGACCGAGTACACCGGCCGGCTCATGCGCAATCGGTTCATCGAGACCTGGCATGGCCGCGAGGACGAGCTGCGTGGCCTCGCAGGTGAAGAGCGCAAGGCCGTCGAGGCTGCCGACCAGAGCGGCGACTACGATGTCTCGAACGTGACGGTGGGCGAGGCGATCGGCCTTGTCCAAGACCTGCCGCCAGCCGGTGAGCTGGTTGAGCGCCTCGCGGCGGATGCGGAGGCGCGGTTGATCGGCGTCACGCGGACCGTCGTCACCGCCTGACGACCCTGACAATCCGAGAGGACCCATGCCCCTGCTTCGCTTTGATCTCGTCGAAGGCCGCAGCGCCGAGGAGCTACAGACGCTGCTTGATGCTGCCCACGACGCCATGCTGGAGGCATTCAAGGTGCCGCCCGGCGACCGCTACCAGATCGTGCACGAGCACCCGACCGCGCACATGATCGTGGAAGATACCGGGCTCGGCATTCCCCGGACCGACAAACGGGTTGTGCTGCAGGTGACCACCCGGCCCCGTAGCCGGGAGATGAAGGAAGCTTTCTACCGGCTGCTCTGCGAGCACCTGCAGGAGCGGTGTGGAGTCGAGCCCGCCGACGTGGTCGTCTCGATGGTCAGCAACACCGACGACGACTGGTCGTTCGGTCACGGTCGCGCCCAGTTTCTGACCGGCGAACTCTAACGCTTCCTTGGTATATCACTGGGACCGCACAGGTTATGACCTGTGCGGTTTGTTGTGTTGTAATTGTGCATTGATCTTTGGTGGTTATTATAAATGGCATGAAAACTGCTCCAGCTCCATCGTTTCACTAATCGATGGAGATGTGATCTCATGAATCCTGTTGCCCGCCAAAAACAAGGCGCCCAAAATATCTATCTGGGGGTTGCCCTCACCCTCATCCTCGTCGTCGCGTACTTCGGCTTCGTGGCCCTCGGAGCCTTCGCTCCGGCGCTGCTGGCCAAACCCGTCCTTGGTGGGGGAACGGTGACGTGGGCATTCGCCTACGGCCTGTTCGTCATGGCGCTCGGCGTTATTCTGACGGGGCTCTACGTCCTTGTCGTCAACCGCGCCGAAGCGCGCTTGGCCGGGGAGTAAGCGCCATGCCGTTCCATGCACACATCAAGCGGACCGCGCTCGCTACAGCCGGAATCCTGCCCACGCAGACAGCATGGGCTGCCTCAGGAGAGACAACCGGCGTCAACCTGACAGCCATCGGGCTCTTCCTTGCCTTCGTGGCGCTCACTCTCTGGATCACGTGGTGGGCGGCCAAGCGCACCAAAACGGCTGACGACTTCTATGCCGCCGGCGGCAGCATCACCGGCTTCCAGAACGGGCTGGCGATCGCCGGCGACTTCATGTCGGCCGGGGCCTTCCTCGGGATCACCGGCCTCGTCTTCGCCTCAGGCTTCGACGGGCTGATCTACGCGGTGGGCTACACCACCGGCATGCCGATCGTGGTGTTCCTGCTCGCCGAACGCCTGCGGCGCCTGGGGCGCTACACCTTCACCGACGTGGTCTGCACTCGGCTCTCGGAACGCCCTATCCGCATCTTCTCCGCCTGCGCCTCGCTGGTCGTGGTGGCGTTCTACCTCATCGCGCAGATGGTCGGGGCGGGGCAGCTCATCCAGCTCCTGTTCGGGCTCGACTACCTCTATGCCGAGTTCGTCGTCGGCATCCTGATGATCTGCTACGTGATGTTCGGCGGCATGGTCGCCACCACCTGGGTGCAGATTGTCAAGGCCGGGCTGCTGCTCGTCGGCGGCACGCTGATCGCCGTGCTGGTGATGGCGGCCTTCCGCTTCGATTTCGGGGCGCTGCTGGCGCGTGCGGCCTCGGTCCACCCGAAGGGCGCCGCGATCCTCGGGCCGCAGTTCCCCGCGAAGGATCCGGTCTCGGCGATCTCGCTGGCGCTCGCGCTGATGCTCGGCACCGCCGGCCTGCCGCACATCCTGATGCGCTTCTTCACGGTGCCCGATGCGCGTGCCGCCCGCGTCTCGGTGTTCTGGGCTGCCACCTGGATGAACTATTTCTTCGCACTCACCTTCATCCTCGGCTTCGGTGCCATCGCGCTCACCGCAGGCAATCCAGCCTATGTCGATGCGCTGGGCGCGCTCCGCGGCGGCGGCAACATGGCGGCGATCCACCTGAGCCACGCAGTTGGGGGCGATGCGCTGATGGGCTTCATCTCGGCGGTGGCGTTCGCGACCATCCTCGCGGTGGTCGCGGGGCTAACGCTGGCCGGGGCGTCGGCCGTCAGCCACGACCTCTATGCCAGCGTAATCCGGCGCGGACAGGCGAGCGAAGGATCCGAGGTGCGGATCTCGCGTATCGCCACATTCGTGCTCGGTCTCGTGGCGATCGGGCTCGGCATCGCCTTCAAAGGCCAGAACGTCGCCTACATGGTAAGCCTAGCGTTCGCCATCGCCTGCTCCTCGACCTTCCCGATCCTGCTGCTTGCGCTCTACTGGCGCGGGCTGACAACCAGGGGTGCGGTGACGGGCGGCATCGTTGGGCTGGCGAGCGCATTGGGCCTCACCGTGCTTGGGCCGGCGGTGTGGGTGAAAGTGCTGGGCTACGCGACGCCAATCTTCCCCGTCGACCCGCCGACGCTGGTCACCTTGCCGCTGGCCTTCGCCACCTGTTGGGCCGTGTCGCGGCTCGATCATAGCGCACAGGGCACCGACGACCGCACTCGGTTCGACCTGCATGGCAGTGCGCAGGCCGCCGAATAAATCACGATCCCGCCGCCGCGGCCGTCAGGCCGCGGCACTCCGCAAACACGCTTCAACAAGGTCGTCATGTACAAGCTGATCAGTGCCACCCCGAGCCCCTACGCACGCAAGGTCCGCATCGCGCTCGCCGAGAAGGGCCTGCCCTTTGAGCTCCTAACCGAGGTGCCGTGGGACGCCACCACCTCGCTGCCGCGCCACAACCCGCTGGAGAAGCTTCCGGTGCTTCTGCTGCCGGACGGCGGCAGCGTCTATGAATCAAGCTACATCCTGCAATGGCTGGAGCTGAAGCACCCCAAAACGCCGCTGTTGCCGGCCGAAGTGGACGGCATCCTCGCGGCGCGAAGACTCGAGGTGTTGTGCGACGGCATCTGCGACGCCATGGTGCTGACCTTCTTCGAGCGACAGCGCAGCGAGGGCGCGAGCGCCCCGTGGCTTGCCCGCCAGCGCCGCAAGATCGATGGGGGGCTCGCCGAGATCGCCCGCCTCGTCGGTGAGCGCGAGTTCGCGGTCGGCGACCGCTTCTCACTCGGCGACATCGCAGCGGGCACGGTGGTCGGCTACCTCGCGGTGCGGTTCCAGGAGCTGCCCTGGCGCGACACGCATCCGAACCTGGCAGTCCTCAGCGACCGGCTGGAGAAGCGCCCGTCGTTCCAGGCCTCCGTGCCCTTCGCGCAGACCATAACCGATCGGGTAGTCTAGTGGCTGAGATCTGACGCTTGGTACCGCATTTCCTCGCCTGAAATGCTCCTGAACGTTGGGTCGTTGCCGCATCTGATTTGATCCCGACGCGGGTTTGGCGACGGGGGTGGCGAGGAGGCGGGTGAGCATGGCGACGCGCGATGAGCTGGTTATGGCGTTGGCGACCCGGTACCGAGGCAGCGGACGTGCGAGGAAAACCCGCATCCTGAACGAGTTCGCGTCCGTGATGGGCCCCCAACGCAATCACGCGATGCGGCTGCTCCGAGCCGACTCACCGGGAAGGCCCCGACAGCACGACCGGAACGGCAAGTCTACAACAAGGCGTTGCACGAAGCGCTGATCGTGCTCTGGGAAATTCCCGACCGGATCTGCGGCAAGCGACTGAAGGCGATGATTCGGATGTTACTGCCGGCGATGGAGCGCTAACCTTTACGCATCTTATGCGCTCGCAAGGTTGCTGGCGCCTCCGGCGCTGCAGTTCCTTTCATCGAGGTACGATAATTCTACGACATGCTGCCTCATCCTACATCGACCATCACTGGACAACGCCTCGAAGCTTTAAGAGCCTGTGCCCTCAACCGGCAATGTATGCGGCACGGCACATACTCGAGCGTCATGCCGGTGCTTCACGATCTGGGGCTGGCGGAGGGGCAGCACATACGCGTGCAGGCCCCACACAGGTGCCCAGCTGCCGCCACCGCTGAGTGCGCTATTCAAAAGCAGCCATTCGTTAGCCTTCTGGCAACTTCGGCTCGGGGTGGGGAGCGGACCCTGACCTCTGGTCCGGAAGTGGACGTTCCGCCTTCGACCCAACACAGTCGTAGGGACCGCCATCAGCGCTTCCCGAAAGCGGCCATTCGCCGGCCGTCCGGCAACTTCGGCTCGGGGTGGGAAGCGGCAACTGCCTTTACGTTCGGGAGCGGACGTTCCGGGGCTTAGGTCAAGACGAGATCCTGCGGTCGATATCGTATCGGTTCCGGTCAAGCCTTCGCATGGTAGACAGCGAGGAAGATCCGGACCGCCTCGTCGACATGGCCTTGCATGCGCTCGGTACCATGTTCATCCCTATGGGGAATGAATAGGCGCACCGGGACGATCTTTCCGATGATCAGCCCGATGAACATATTCGCTGCGAGTTCCGGGTCGTCCCCGATGAACGTACTGCGAGCCTGGGCGTCCTTCAAGTATTCTGTCAGCTTGTGCAGCGTACGACCGGGGCACATGGCGTAGAAGGCTTCACCCAGGGCGGGATTACGCGAGACCTCGGCGACGATGATGCGTGCAAGCGCCGACATTTCCGGCATGACCATCGCTTCGTAGAGCTTCGTCCCGACAGCCTTAAGGACGGTTTGCAGCGGCCCGGTACTTTCGAGGTCGGTATCGATCCGCTGTCTGAGTTCGAGCGTACGATTGCCCACCACCTCGATGAACAGGTCATCCTTCGAACCGAAGTGGCGGTAAACCGTCTCGGTCGAAGCGCCGGCTTCGACCGCCACCAGTCGCATCGTGGTGTCCGAGAAGCCGTGCTTGAGGAACACCTGTTCCGCGACCGCCGCGATCTCCGCACGACGCCGATCGCCGCGTGGAACACGAACCCGCGAGCGCTTTTCCGAACCGACCGTTTCGCTTGACATAACCACCTGTTTCTAGATTAGAAACGAAACGTTCGGTTCAGATGTTCCTACCGGCTTCCGATGGGCGCGTCCACATTATCTCGCTGAGAGCTTAGCGAGAGCAGAGGCTTACGTCCCCCTCCATGCGCGAAGACGATGTAGACGACTTCCGATCGCCAAGGCGGTCCGCAAGCCGACGGGACATGCTTGATGTCGGCTCGATGCGGCGCGCAGGGGCCCGGTACGACGACAGCCATCCCGACGACGCCGACGGGCGGCGGCGCCCTCCCGACGAAGGTGCGCGTCCGAACCGGGACAGATCCGGCCGTGACGACGACGATCGATCGGCGCCTGATCGCCGTGACGACGAACGGCCCCGCCGCGGCCGCGACGAGCAGGATCGTCGCGACCAGAGGTCGGATGCCGGACGTGACCGAGGCCGGAGCGAGGATAGCGACGAGCAGGAGGACAAAAAGAACTCGGACGCGGACAAGGGCGACGACGGGGACGACCAGAGAGCCCGAAAGAAACGCCGGCCGCTGGTGATCGGGATCGCGGCCGTGGTCCTGCTGCTGCTGGCCGGAGGTGGCCTTTATTACTGGCTGTCGACCCGGGGGAAGATCAGCACCGACGACGCCTACACCGACGGTAACATCGTCAACGTCGCCCCGCAGGTCGCCGGTCAGGTCATCGCCCTCGACGTCACCGACAACCAGTTCGTGCACAAGGGCGATCCGCTATTCCGCATCGACCCGCGCCAGTTCGTCTACAGCCGCGAGCAGGCCCAGGGTCAGCTCGACGCCAACAACGCGCAGATCGCCAACCAGCGGCTCGGCGTCGAGATCGCGAAGAAGAACTTCCCCGCCGCGCTCCAGCTCGCGCAGGCGAACCTCGACTCGGCCAAGGCTAACCTCGCCCTGCAGCAGGCCAATTTCGACCGGCAGAAGAGCCTGCCCAAGCTGGCGACGACGCAGCAGGAGGTCGACACCACGGCGGCGAACTACCAGCAGGCCAAGGCCCAGGTCGAGCAGGCGCAGGCGCGCCTGGTCCAGGCCATGCCGGTCCAGCAGAACATCGGCCAGTCCGAGCAGCAGGTCGACCAGCTCAAGGGTCAGGCAGAGCAGGCGAAGGCGCAGGTCGACCAAGCTAACCTCAACATCGAGTGGAGCGTGGTGCGCGCATCCCAGGACGGCTGGGTCACGAAGCGCAACGTTAACGCCGGCGACTACCTCACCGCCGGGCAGCAGGTCATGTCGCTGGTCACCACCGACGTCTGGGTCACGGCCAACTACAAGGAGACTGAGCTCGACGGCATGCGCCCGGGGCAACGCGTCAAGGTCGCCATCGACGCCTACCCCGATCTCGACCTGCAAGGGCACGTCGACTCGATCCAGCGCGGGTCGGGCTCGAAGTTCTCGGCCTTCCCGGCCGAGAACGCCACCGGCAACTTCATCAAGATCGTCCAGCGCGTGCCGGTGAAGATCGTCATCGACAGCGGCCTGAGGAAGGACGAACCCTTGCCCCTGGGCGTCAGCGTCGAACCCACGGTGATGCTCAAGTGAGCGGCGCATCGGACGGCTGGAAGCCCGCCCACAACCCCTGGCTCATCGCCATCGCGGTGACGCTGGCGGCGTTCATGGAGGTGCTCGACACCACCATCGTCAACGTGGCGCTGCCCTACATCGCCGGGTCGCTGGCGGCGTCGAACGACGAGGCCACCTACACGCTGACGGCGTACCTGGTCGCCAACGGCATCGTGCTGACCATCGCGGGGTGGCTGTCCGACACCATCGGGCGCAAGCGCTACTTCCTGATCTGCATCGGCATGTTCACGGTCTCGTCGTTCCTGTGCGGGCTGTCGCAGAGTCTCGGGCAGATCATCGTGTTCCGACTGATGCAGGGCTTCTTCGGCGGCGGCCTGCAGCCGAGCCAGCAATCGATCATCCTCGACACCTTCCCGCCGGCCAAACGCGGCGCCGCCTTCGGGGTCACCGCGGTGGCGACTGTGGTCGCCCCGGTCCTCGGGCCGACGCTCGGCGGCTACCTCGTCGAGCATTCGACCTGGCGCTGGATCTTCTTCATCAACGTGCCGGTCGGGATCTTCACGCTGTTCGCAAACGCCTACCTCGTCCAGGATCCCCCGGCCGAGAAGGAGAAGCGCTCCCGCGGCCTCGACTACGTCGGCCTCGGCCTGATCGTCCTCGGCATCGGCTGCATGCAGATCATGATCGACCGCGGCGAGGACGACGGCTGGTTCGGCTCGCCCTTCATCCGGACCATGGCCGTCCTCGCCTTCCTCGGGATTTTTGGCGCCATCTGCTGGCTGCTCACCGCGAAGAAGCCGATCATCGACCTGGGGGTGTTCAAGGACCGGAACTTCGCCGTCGGCTGCCTGCTCATCGGCGCCCTGGGCGCGCTGCTCTACGCGGGCTCGGTCCTGATCCCGCAATTCTCCCAGCAGGTGCTCGGTTACCCCGCCCTCGATTCCGGCTTCATCCTGTCGCCTGGGGGCGTCGCGGTCATCGTCCTGATTCCCATCGTCGGCATGCTGATGAAGGTCGTGCAGACCCGTTACATCATCATGTTCGGGTTCGCCTTCATGGGCTGCGCGATGTTCTATTCGAGCCGGATCGCGCTCGACATCGACTTCCGGACACTGGTCCTCATGCGCACGTTGCAGACGGCGGCGCTGGCGTTCCTGTTCGTTCCGATCTCCACCGTGGCCTACCTGACGCTGCCGCAGAAGTACCGCAGCGACGGATCGGCCCTGTTCTCGATGTTCCGCAACGTGTTCGGCTCGGTCGGGATCTCCCTGTCGACCGCCGCCGTCACGGAGCGGACGCAGGCCGACCAGGCACACCTCTCAGGGTTCATGACGCCGCTTCGCCAGGGCTACAACACGCTGATCCAGGAGAGCGAGCACACCCTCAGGTCGCTCGGACGCGCCGCCTCGGTGGTGCATCAACAAGCCGTCGCGCACACCTACCAGACCTACCTGAAGCAGGCTCAGGTGCTCGCCTACAGCAACGTCTACCAATACACCGCGCTCCTGGCGTTCCTCGTCGTCCCGTTGTGCTTCCTGATATCGGCCAAGACCGCCCAGGGCGGTGAAGGCGGAGGACATTGAGATGACGCCCCGTCGATACCCCGAACGACGCGCCTACGCGGCACTCGTCGCTTCCGTGCTCGGCCTCGCCGGCTGCACGGTGGGCCCGGACTTCGCCACCCCAACGACCCCGCTCGCGGAGTCGAGCGACTACCTCGACACTGGACTTCCGGTCCGTCGGGCGGGACGGCTCCTGTCGCGCACGACCGAGGCAGAGCCTGACGTGGCGTGGTGGCAAGCCTTCCGGGACCCGGTCCTGTCCCAGCTTGAGGACCGCGTCGCCGCGCAGAACCTCGACGTGCAGACCGCGACCGCCCGCCTGTTCGAGAGCCGGGCCCAGCTCGGGAGCGCCGCCGCCGCCGGGCTGCCGACGCTCAACGGCCAGGGCAGCGCCTATCGCCAGCAGTTTAGCAAGAACGGAACGATCGGCCTTCTGTCGAACTCGCTCGGAAGCCTTGGCGGCGGTACCGGCGGCGGCAACCCCACGGCGCCGCTGACCAACGGGTTCGAGAGCTACACCCTCGGCTTCGACGCGTCGTGGGAGCTCGACCTCTGGGGCAAGGTCCGCCGCTCGGTCGAGTCCGCCCAGGCCCAGGCGGACGCATCGGCCGAGCAGCGCCGCGATGCGCTGGTCTCCAGCCAGGCGGAGTTGGCGCGCGACTACGTGCAGTTGCGCGGGACCCAGGAGCTGATCCGGATCGACCTCGCCAACATCCGGGTCAACGAGCAGATCCTCGACGTCGTCAGGGTGCGTCAGCAGAAGGGTCTGGTCACGGGCCTCGACACGTCCAACGCGGCCCAGCAGGTCGAGTCGATCAAGGCGCAGCTCCCGCAACTGCAGCAGCAGGAGATCCAGCAGATCAACGCGATCTCGCTGCTGCTCGGCGAGCCGCCGCTCGCCCTGTCCCAGGAACTCGTCGCCGGCCGCGCGATCCCGCCGGTCCCGCCGCGCGTGCCGGTCGGGGTGCCGTCGAGCCTGGTCCTGCGCCGCCCCGACATCCGGCGCGCGGAGGCCAACCTGCATTCGGCGGTGGCCGAGATCGGCGTGGCCGAGGCTCAGTTCTTCCCGAGCGTGACGCTGACCGGCAGCCCGACCGTGAACTCGGTCGATCCGGGCAAGCTCTTCCGCGGCTCGTCGCTGCAATACATGAACATCGGGCCGTCGATCTCGATCCCGTTGTTCGAGGGCGGGCGACTGAAGTCGAACCTGGTGCTCCAGCGCGCCCGCCAGCAGGAGGCTGCCATCGCCTATCAGAAGGCGGTGCTCCAGGGCTGGCACGACGTCGTCAACGCCCTGGCTTCCCTGCGCGGCGACGAGGCGCGCCGGGGCCGCTTGGCCAGGCAGGTCGCCGATGCGCGCCAGGCGCTGTCCCTGTCGCGGGCTCGCTACACTCAAGGCGTCGAGATCTTCACCACGGTGCTGCAGGCGTCGCAGACGGTGCTTCAGGCGGAGACCAACCTGTCTCAGGCGACGGCGGCGATCTCCACCGATTTCGTCGCCCTGTCCAAGGCGCTCGGCGGCGGCTGGGAGACTACGTTCCCGAGTGGCCGGACGCCTCCGCTCTCCCTGGCGAAGGTGGGGATCCCCGTCTCGGATGTCGTGCACGGCGCGCCCTTCGAGCAATGAGCGAATGCCGGGCGAAAGCGAGCGGGATGCACGCGCGGGACGGCCCGGGGCACCCGAGACGATGCCGTAAGCGTCACGTCTGAGGGGGCGGGACCATACGAGGCAAACATATCATGTTCTTCCGTCTAACTACCCCGATCTTACTCGCCGTGACCCTAGCGAGCCCGTCCCTGGCACAACCAGGATCTTCGTCTTCCCGACCAACTATGTTGATCCACGGCAACTATTGTGGTCCGGGCAACAAAAGTCCCCTGGCTCCCATCGACGTCCTGGACGCCGCCTGCGCCCGTCACGACGCCTGCACACCGGACGATGCCCTTCCGTCAAAGGCCTGCAATCGTCGCCTTCAGGTCGAGGCGGAGCGGATTGCGAACGACCCGGGTCAGCCAACCGAACTCCGGATGGTTGCCGGCGTCGTCGCTTCCGGTGCCGCCATGATGCCCTTCGCCGAGGCGGGACGGATGACACACCGTGCCGTCACGGGCGGAGGCGGCGACTGACCGGCGGCGATGCCCTGGGGCGAATGAAGCGCATCGCACCTGATGCTCCTCGTCATCTGGTCAGCCCCTCGATGGCGCTCCCCCGCCGGATGCCGAGGCTCCTCCGACGTTGATGCGTCGATAGGGGCGACGCGGAGCGGCCGGCTCCTCAAGCCGCCACGACCGGGATCTCGTCGAGTCGGGTCGTGTATCGCGGTGAGCGCATCTCGAATTTCGTGAACCACCCCCGCGTCGGAGCGAACCCTGCTGCTGCCGGAACGACCGTCCGCGCCCGAAGCGTCGGTTGCAGGCGTCGAGCGCAGCCATCAGCGCGGCATCCTGCTCGCGGTCGATCTGGCCAAGGCCGAGCATCGCCCGCTGCGAGGCATGGAGCGGCAGGAGGTCGGTCGTGACCACGCCGGCCTTGGAGTAGCGGAAGCCGCTCCGCCAGGTCCGCCGGACGCCGTGCGGCCTTCACCAGCACCAACGTGTCGTTGCTGGCTTCGGGCAGGGTCACCACCGTCGAGACCGAGCGTTGCGGTCCGGTCCGGTCGTGCTCCGAGGTGTGTGAGAAGACCGTGACGTGGTCCGTCCCAAGCCCCTCCCGGCGCAGCTTCTCTCCGAGCCGGCTCGCTTGGGTTGCGATCGCCTGCTCCATGGTGGTGAGATCCTCGACCCGGTCCGAGAAGCTGCGGGTGACGGCGCACACCTTGCGGGTGGCGGCTACCTCCTCAAGGTCGAGACAGGCGACGCCGCGCAGCTCCTGCACGAGGCGCTCGCCCATCACCGTCATGACCTTGCGCACCACCCGGGTATCGAGGTCGCGCATGTCGGCGGCGCTCTCGCAGCCGAGCGCCTCCAGCTTGCGGGCGTTCGCCGGGCCGATAGGCGCCCCCATGCGCGACGCCGTCCACGCTCCGCTTCACTTGGCGACCCGCAAGCGGACGTTTCCAGGTCCCGCTAAGGGTCGCGAGCGGTACCCGCGGTTATGTCCGCTCCGATCTATCAGCCACCCGAAAGCAGACCAGCGGAAATCCACCCATGTCGGTCGTAGAACGAACCGGCGGGGGCGTGAGACCTTGGCCGCGTCCGCCATCTGCCGTCCGTTCATGCCGCCGGGCAGGCCGACCCGGTCACCAGCAGGTCTATGCGCACGTCCGACTGCAGCACCTTGAGGCCGGAGGCGCCGTCGCCCGCCTCGATGGCCGCGTAGCCTAGATCCTCTAGCACCTCGGTGACGAGCATCCGGACGGTGGGCTCGTCGTCGACGACCAACACCGTCTCGCCAGCCTTGGCCCGGGCCGCCGCCGAAAGGTCCGGGACCGCCTCCGACACATCCGCCTCACCGCGGTGGCGGGGTAGGTAGAGGCAGACCACCGTACCGTTCCCAGGCTCAAAATAGATCCGCACCTGCCCGCCGGACTGCTTGGCGAAGCCGTAGATCATCGACAAACCGAGGCCCGTACCCTCGCCCATCGGCTTGGTGGTGAAGAATGGATCGAACGCCTTGGCCACTATGTCGGGTGCCATGCCGGTGCCGTTGTCCGAGACGCACAGCGCCACGTACTGCCCCGGCTCCAGGTCGCGCTCGCGGGCGGCGGTCCGGTCGAGCCAGCGGTTGCTCGTCTCGACGACGATGCGGCCGCCGTCGGGCATGGCATCCCGGGCGTTGATGCAGAGGTTGAGCAAGGCGTTCTCAAGCTGGCTCGGATCGACCAGGGTCGGCCACAGGCCGCCGGCGCCGACCACTGTTCTTCAGCAACCGCAACATCGAGGACGCGCTCTACGAGTTCCTCGACCACGCGGGCAATCCCGTCCAGGTTCTCGGCATCGCGGACTTCAAGGCACAGCTGGAAGACCAGATCGCGACAGGGACCTACGAGAAGGTCACCGCCAGGGCGGCGTGAGCCTCCGGGACGCCGAGGGTGCGAATGCCATCCTCGGCGTATCCCACGCGGCGCTCCGGCCCTCAGGCCGGCAGGCTTACTTTCGCCCTCAGGCCACCGCCGGCCCGGTTGACCAGCGCCACGTCGCCGCCATGCGCGCGGATCGCCGACCGTGCGATGGTGAGGCCGAGACCGGTCCCGCCCGTGTCCGCGTTACGCGAACCCTCCAGCCGCGCGAAGGGTGCGAACATCTCCTCGATCCGATCATCGGGTATCCCCGGCCCGTCGTCGTCGACGAGGATACAGATGCCGTCACCGCCCCGCTCAAGGGTGATCCGCGCCCTGTCGCCGTAGCGGACGGCGTTCTCGACGAGGTTGTCGAGGGCCCGACGCAGCGCCATCCGCCGGCCATGGAACGGAAGGTCGGCCGGCGACGCGACGGTTACGTCCTGTCCCAGGACCACGTGGTCGTCCGCAAGGGCCCGGACCATCTCGGCGAGGTCCAACGGGCCGCTGTCCTGGGAGAGCGCATCGTCCCGGGCGAACGCCAGGGTCGCGTCGACCATCCGCTTCATGTCCGAGATCGTGCGGACCATCGCGTCCCTCAGTTCGCCGTCCTCGACCATCTCGGCCCGGAGCCAGAGCGAGGCGATGGGGGTGCGCAGGTCGTGGCTGATGGCGGCCAGCATCCGGGTGCGGTCGGCGACGAAGGCCCGCGAGCGCTCCTGCATCCGGTTGAATGCCGCCGTCATGATCCGCAACTCGCGCGGGCCGCATTCCGCCAGGGGCTCGAACGCTGCGCCCCGACCGGCCATCTCCGCGGCCCTGGCGAGGTCCGCCACCGGACCGACGATCCCGCGTCTGGCGACGGCGACGACCACGAGCACGGCGACCACGCTGGCCAGGACCTGGATGAGCGCGATCCGCATCCACGGCGGGGTACGCGACGCGAGCGGAGCCTCGGCGTTGAGCCAGCGCCCGTCGTCGAGCCGGACGGAGACCCGCAGGGCCTGGTTCCTGTCCGACAGGCGGCCCGGGGGGGCATTGTTCCCGACGTCGCGCTCGACAAGGGCGATCCGCGCCTGGCTCGCGTCGTCCTTCATGCGTCGGTCGATCCGCCGTGCAAGGCGCGTCTCGTCGGCTCCCATCGCGCCTTCTGGGACGAGGCTGCCGGCATCAATGGTGAAGCGGTGGCGGGGGGAACCGTAGGCCGCGACCACGCTCGGGACGGTGTCGGGCTGGACCGCGTCGAGCAGGCGGACCAGCGTGGCGATGCGGTCGACCACCTGGGTCCGGGCCGCCGCCCGGCCGACCCGCGACGACTCGTGAGCGAACATCGCGAAGGCCACGCCCTGGGCGCCTACGACGGCGAGCACCAAGAGGAGCGCGAGACGGCCGCCGAGCGAGTGCGGCACCAGCCTCAAGGCACCGTCCTCACCTCGGCCGGCAGGACGTAGCCGCCGCCCCAGACGGTCTTGAGGAGACCCGGATTGGCCGGGTCGCGCTCCAGCTTGCGTCGGAGGCGGCTGACCTGGTTGTCGATGCTGTGGTCGAACGCGTCGGCGGTCCGGCCGCTGGTCAGGTCGAGGAGTTGGTCACGGGACAGCACCACCCGCGGATGCCGGGTCAACGCAGTTAGCAGGCGGAACTCAGCCGTGCTGAGCGCGACAGGGGTGCCGGCGTCGTCGACGAATTCGCGCCGGTCGGTGTCCAGCGTCCAACGGTCGAACGCCAGCTTGCGTCCGTCGGCCTCGTCCCGGGTGCGGGGCAGCGCGCGCGTGCGCCGGAGGAGGTTCTTGATGCGGGCGAGGAGCTCGCGCGGCTCGAACGGCTTAGTGACGTAGTCGTCGGCCCCGATCTCCAGACCGACGATCCGGTCGGTCCCCTCCGCCAGGGCGGTGAGGAGGATGACGGGCGTGTCGTAGGCCTCCCGGATATGGCCGCAGACCGACAGGCCGTCCTCTCCCGGCATCATGATGTCGAGGAGCACGAGGTCGATGGCACTTCCCGCCAGGACGACGCGAGCGGCCGCCGCGTCCGCGGCGACGGTGACCCGGAGCTCGTGCTTCCTCAGGTAGGCCGCGAGCGGATCGCGGATGTCGCGATGGTCGTCCACCACCATGATGTGTGCGTCGTCCATGTCGCGAACCTTTCGTACTGGACCCTAACGCGCGGCGGCGTCCGCCTCCCGGGGGATTCTGTCGCGAGATGTATCGGGACCTTCGAACCCGCGACGGCTCGCGACGAAAATGGGGTTTCCCGGCAAATTCCTGCGACAGGCCGGCGGCAAGGTGCGGGCAGTCGAAACACCGCATTGGGAGACGAAGCGATGACGAAGGAAGCGGTACGCGCGCCGACCCTGTTGAGGCGGCTCCTGCCCGCGGCCCTGCTGGCGGCCGGTCTGGCGGCGCCGTTGGCCACC
>NZ_VRUX01000089.1:0-11387 GCF_008039885.1 Methylobacterium sp. WL103 | reverse complement strand
GAGCCCGATCGCCTGGATGGTGCGGCGGCGCGGCCGCGACGGGGCGCCGCTTCTCGACCGGGCGTCGTTCGAGGCCGGCGAGCGCCTGCGCCGCGACATCACCACGGGCATGCTGATGCCGCGGATGGGCATCGACTGGACGGCGATCCGCGTCGACGGCTCGGGGCCGCGCGACGCCGCCGGCGCCTCCGACACGATGATGGCGGCGCGCGCCCGGGTGGACCGCGCGATGGATGCGGTCGGCCACGACCTGTCGGGCCTGTTGATCGACCTGTGCGGCCACGTGAAGGGGCTGGAGCGGATCGAGGAGGAACGCCGCTGGCCGGCCCGCTCCGCCAAGGTGGTCGCCAAGATCGCCCACGGGCGGCTGGCCGAGCATTACGGCCTGCAGCGCGAGGCCATAGGCCCGGACCATGCCCGCATGCGGCTGTGGCGCGACCGGGCGTGAGGCGGTCGCCCGCTCAGGCGGCGAGGCGGACCGCGTCGCGGTGAATGCGGTCGGCCATGGCGCGGACGCCGTTGGAACGCTGCGGGGTGAGGTGCTCGCCGAGGCCCAACTTGGTGTAGAGGGCGAAGGCGTCGGTGTCTGCCGCCTCGCGCGGGGTCTTGCCGTCGAACAGCGCGACCATCAGCGCGACGAGGCCGCGCACGATGTGGGCGTCGCTGTCGCCCCGCAGGTGAAGGCGCGGCACGTCGGCGGACGCATCGACGTTCAGGTCGATCCACACTTGGCTGGCGCAGCCCAGCACCTTGTTCGACTCCGCGTGCAGGGCGGCGTCGGCCGGCGGCAAGGTGCGCCCGAGCTCGATCAGGTAGCGGTAGCGCTCTTCCCAGTCGTCGATGAATTCGAAGTTCTCGACGATGGTCTCGATCGGAGGCAGCATGCTCGGCCGGTGTTCTGTCGGGGGCGCGGGGGTCGTCCAAGATATAGGTCGCCACCCCGGCCGAAGCGAATCTGCGGCGCCCTTCAGGCTGGGCCGTCGACCCGCGCCTCCGGCAGCTGCAGCCGCAGCGGGTCCTCGGCCGTCGCCACCCCGGTGACGGCGATCTCGGCCTGAGCCGCGTAGGCCGCGATCAACCGTGGCCCGAGCTTTGGAATGTTGGGCCGGCCGGATTCAGCCTGGTCGCCGGCGCCGGAGGTGATCGAGAGGCGCACCGGCGCGCCGGGGGCGGCGTCGATGTCGATGGCGATGGCGCAAGCGACGCTCTCGGCGGTGGCGTCGAGGCACTCGGCCACGATCTCGGCGACGATCATCCCGAGCGCGTTGGCGGTGCGCGGCTCGACGAGGCTGGTGCCGGCGCCGCCGAGGTGGACGCCGATGCGCCCGGCGCGGCGGAGCTGGCCGAGGCCGGAGGCGAGCCGATGCAAGTAATCGCGCAGGTCGATCGAGGCGATGTGGGGCGCCTCGTGCAGGTGCTGCTGCACCAGCGCGATCGCCCGCACCCGCTGGCCCAGCGCCTCGAAGCTGCCGCGACAGGGCTCCGGCGCCGCGCGGCCGTAGAGGCCGATCAGGCTGACCATGACCTGCAGGTTGTTGCGGACGCGGTGGTAGACCTCGGCGAGCAGGGTCTCCTTCTCCTGCAGCGCCTCCTCGATATGTACCTCGGCATGCTTGCGGTCGGTGATGTCGAAGCAGGAGCCGAGATAGCCGCGGAACTCGCCGTCCTCGGTCAGCGGCCGGGCGGTGTCGAGCAGCCAGCGATAGGCCCCGTCGTGACGACGCAGGCGGAACTCGACGGTGAAGGGCTCGCGCGCGGTGAACGCCTCGGAGACGATGCGCGCGTGCCGCTCGAAGTCGTCCGGATGCAGGCCCGTGCGCCAGCCGACGCCGAGTTCTTCCTCCAGCGGCCGGCCGGTGAACTGGAGCCAGCACTCGTTGTGATGGATCGCGTGGCCGCGATGGTCCGAGCGCCACATCATCAGCGGGACGTCGTCGGCGAAGCGCCGGAACTCCGCACTGACACCGTGCGCGCCCGGCCTGCTGTCCTGACCGCCCGCACCGGCCGGCTTCGACTCACCGTTCATGATCTACCCGATCCGCCCCTGGTTCGACCTGATGTGCGCAAGACAAGCGCCGGTCAACGTGTCGGGCCTTGGGCCGTTCCGATCAGACGTCGTCGTGTCATGGAAGTGGCCGCGCAGACCCGATCCGGGGCCGGCGCGGCGTTGCGTCGGAGCCGATTTCAGCGCGGGTCCGGCGGCCCTTCGCCCTTGCCGACGAAGGGGATGCCGTCGATCGGGCATTCCTCGGTGCCGACGCCCTGGCGGGTGATGGCGCGCACCGCGTCGCGGGTGGCGTCGGGGTCCTCGATCCAGCGGCGGTAGAAGTCGTAGGGGCATTCCGACAGCCCGTGCCGATTCTCCTTGGAGTTGATCATCCCGGTGTAGCCGCGGTGGAGCAGCTTGAAGAGGTGGTTTTCCGACTGCCCGTGCGCGCGGAAATCGCGAATCAGGAATTTCGAAAGCGCCGCGTACTGGATGCCCATCTCCTCCTCGCCGCACTCGCCGAGCGTGCGCCCGTCGAAGCCGACGATCGCCGAGTGGCCGAAGTAGCTGTAGACTCCGTCGAAGCCGGCGGCGTTGGCCACCGCGACGTAGGTGTTGTTGGCGAAGGCCATCGCCTTCGACATCAGGATCTGCTGCTCTTTCGCCGGGTACATGTAGCCCTGGCAGCGGATGATGAGTTCCGCCCCGCGCATGGCGCAATCGCGCCAGATCTCGGGGTAGTTGCCGTCGTCGCAGATGATCAGGCTGATCATCAGGCCCTTCGGCCCCTCCGAGACGTAGGTGCGGTCGCCCGGATACCAGCCCTCGATCGGCGTCCAGGGCATGATCTTGCGGTACTTCTGCACGATCTCGCCCTGGTCGTTCATCAGGATCAGGGTGTTGTAGGGCGCCTTGTTCGGATGCTCCTCGTGGCGCTCGCCGGTGAGCGAGAACACGCCCCAGACCTTGGCCCTGCGGCAGGCGTCGGCGAAGATCTCGGTCTCGGCGCCGGGCACGGTCGAGGCGGTCTCGTACATCTCCCCCGCGTCGTACATGATCCCGTGGGTCGAGTATTCGGGGAAGATCACCAGGTCGAGACCCGGCAGGCCGGCCTTCATGCCGACGATCATGTCGCCGATCTTCTTGGCGTTCTCCAGCACCTCTGCCTTCGTGTGGAGGCGCGGCATCTTGTAGTTCACCACCGCGACGCCGACGCTGTCGGCGCTGGACGAGATGTCTCCGTGCATCATGGCGTGGGTTCCTCCTGGCTCGGGTTTCTTCGCTCCCCCCTAAGGATCTCGGGCTTGCCCGAGATCCGCGCCTTGTGTGCCCAAGTCGGGCAAGCCCGACTTGGGTGAGGGGGAGGGTGGGTCTCGCGTGAGCGAGGGTCGGGACAGGGGAGCGCGATGTCCGGAGGGTTCGGAGCCGGCCCCTCTCCCGCCCTGCATCCGCAGGGCACCCTCCCCCGCAGAGGGGGGGAAGGTTGGTCCGTCAGTGGCTGATCATCCACGGCCGCGCGTTCGGGAAGCTCTTGGCGGCCGTGGGGTTGGATTTGGCCTTCGTCCCCGAGCAGCAGCCGCAGCCGGTCCCGTGCGCGGACGACTTGCGGGGGGCGTGCGCGCTCCGCTCGTTGGTCGCGTAGGCCTTGCGCCGGCCCGCATCCATCGAGGCGAGGTTCGGCGCGGTGAGGAAGGCGCGCCCGCACGCCGTCCCGCAATCGGGGCAGTCGTGCGGGTCCTTGAACTGCGCCATCGGGCGCAGCACCGTGAACGGCCCGCAGGCCTCGCAAGCGTAATCGTAGACCGGCATTCGCGCGCTTCCAGGCAAGGTGTGTGCGGTTTGCCGGCCGGGAAGCGCGGCAAACCAGGAGACTACAGATCCGGTGAGAGCGGCATCTGGATCGAGCCGTCGATGAACTTCGTCGGCCCGTCGGCGCCGGGATTGATGTCGAACTCGAAGATCTTGGTCGGAATCCACAAGGTCGCGCAGGCGTTGGGGATGTCGACCACGCCCGAGATGTGGCCCTGGACCGGTGCGGTGCCGAGGATCGAGTAGGCCTGCGCGCCCGAGTAGCCGAACTTCTTCAGGTACTCGATCGCGTTGAGGCAGGCCTGCCGGTAGGCCACCGTCACGTCGAGATAATGCTGCTTGCCGTATTCGTCGACCGAGACGCCCTCGAAGATCAAGTGGTCGTCGAACTTCGGCGTGACCGGCGACGGCTTGAAGATCGGGTTCTTGATCCCGTACTTGGCCATGCCGTCCTTGATCAGGCTGACCTTGAGGTGGACCCAGCCGGCCATCTCGATCGCGCCGCAGAAGGTGATCTCGCCGTCGCCCTGGCTGAAATGCAGGTCGCCCATCGAGAGGCCGGCGCCGGGCACGTAGACCGGGAAGTAGATCTTCGATCCGCGCGACAGGTCCTTGATGTCGCAATTGCCGCCGTGCTCGCGCCCCGGCACCGTGCGGGCGCCTGTCGCGGCCGCCTTCTCCTTCGCCTCGCCCTTGAGGCGTCCCATGTGGGCGGTGGGCCCGAAGGGCAGGGTGGCGAGAGCCGGCACCCGGTTCGGGTCGGTGTCGAACAGCGCCTTCTCGCGGGTGTTCCAGGTCTCGAGCATCTTCGGATCGGGCAGGCAGCCGATCAGGCCGGGATGGATCAGGCCGGGGAAGCGCACGCCGGGGATGTGGCGCGACTTGGTGAACATGCCCTCGAAGTCCCAGATCGACTTCTGGGCCTGGGGGAAGTGCTCGTCGAGGAAGCCGCCGCCGTTGTTCTTCGAGAAGAAGCCGTTGAAGCCCCACTGGCTCTCGGGCTTGGCGCCGATGTCGAGGAGGTCGACCACCAGGAGGTCGCCGGGCTCGGCGCCCTCGACGCCGATCGGGCCGGAGAGGAAGTGCACGATCGACAGGTCGATGTCGCGCACGTCGTCGGCGGAATCGTTGTTCTTGATGAAGCCGCCGGTCCAATCATAGGTCTCGACGATGAAGTCGTCGCCGGGCTTCACCATGGCGACCATCGGGATGTCCGGGTGCCAGCGGTTGTGCACCATGTCGTTGTCGTAGGCCGATTGCGTCAGGTCGACCTTGATCAGCGTCTCGGGCATTTTCTGACTTTGCTCCCTGTCTTGGAAACCTGGGGACGGCGATGCCCCGAACGACCGGTTGAGCCGGCCGAAACCTTTCAGCTCGCGAGCAGCTGTTTCAGCGCGTCGTCGAGGATCTGGATGTCGTCGGGGCTGGTGCCCGGTCCGCCGGCGAAGTGGCCCCACCACGTGTCGATGACGCGCAACTCGGCGTTCGGCATCGACTCCGCCTCGATCCGGTTGTCCTCGGGCGGGAAGTACAGGTCGGTCGAGGCCGGCATCAGGATCGCCTTCGCGGTGATCGCGCGAAGCGCCGCCTTGGTGTCCCCGAGGAAGGTGTCGTTGGCGCCGATGTCGCCGTTCTGCCAGGTCCACAGCATCGCGAGCAGGTCGTTGGCGTCGCGCGTATAAAACAGGCCTTCCCAGAATCCGACGAGGAAGTCTTCGAGCGAGGCGTAGCCCATGTGGGTCTTGTCCGCCTCGATCCGGTAGAAGGTCTGAGACAGGCCCCAGCCGGCGTAGACCCGGCCGAAGGCGCGCAGCCCCTTGTTCGGCGGGCTCGCATACCAACCCTCTGCGAAGGCGGCGTCGGCCTGGAGCGCCGCCTTGGCGCCCTCGAGGAAGACGAAGTTGTGCCGCGAGCACTTGGCCGAGCCTTGGAACGGCAAGATGCGCGGGACCATTTCGGGATAGAGCGCGCCCCAATGGTAGGTCTGGAGCGCCCCCATCGACCAGCCGGTCACCAGGACCAGTTTTTCGATGCCGAAATGCTCGGTGACGAGCCGGTGCTGTGCGCGGACGTTGTCGTAGGCCGTGACGTTGGGGAAGCGCGGCCCGTTCCAGGGAGCCGGCGTGTTGCTCGGCGAGGACGAGAGCCCGTTGCCGAACATGTTCGGGATGATGATGAAGTACGTGTCGGGGTCGAGGGCCTTGCCCGGCCCGATCAGCCACTCGTTCTCGGTGTGCTGGCCGGAATACCAGGTCGGGTAGACGATGGCGTTGTCGCGGGCCGCGTTGAGCGTGCCGAAGGTCTTGAACGCGAGCTTGGCGTTGCGCAGCGTCTTGCCGCACTGGAGAACGTGGTCGCCGAGCTCGAAGATCTCGTAATCGGCCATGATGTCCTCGTTCAGACCGAGAGGAAGCGGGCGACCTGCGCTTCGTCGATGTCGGCGCGCAGCGACTCGTGGACGATCTCGCCGTTCTCCATCACGAGCACCCGGTCGGCGACGTCGAGGGCGAAGCTCAGCACCTGCTCGGAGACGACGATCGACAGGCCGCGCGCGTCGCGGATCGCCTTCAGCGTCCGCCCCATCTCGCGGATGATCGAGGGCTGGATGCCCTCGGTCGGCTCGTCGAGGAGCAGCACCTTCGGGCGGCTCGCGAGCGCCCGGGCGATGGCGAGCTGCTGCTGCTGGCCGCCGGAGAGGTTGCCGCCGCGCCGGCCCTTCATCTCCAACAGCACGGGGAACATGTCGTAGAGGTCCCGGGGGACGCGGCGTGTGCCGGTGACGGTCAGCCCGGTCTCGATGTTCTCCTGCACCGTCATGGTCGAGAAGATCATCCGGCCCTGCGGCACGTAGGCGAGGCCCTTGGCGACGCGGGCATGGCTCTTGAGGCCGCCGATTTCGGCGCCGTCGACGCGGATCGAGCCGGCCTTCACCGGCACGATCCCCATCAGGGTCTTCATCAGCGTGGTCTTGCCCATGCCGTTGCGGCCCATCACCGCGACGATCTCGCCGGGCGCGACCTGGAAGTCGAGGCCGTGCAGCACCTCGCTCTGGCCGTAGGCGGCGTGCAGGTCCGCGACGCGCAGGATCGGCGCGGCCGACGGGACCGTCGGCAGCGGAGGGGCTTTCGCCAGGGGAGGATGCGCGGTCTGCAGCATGATGCTCAGTGTCCCAGATACACTTCGATGACCTTCGGATCGTTCTTGACCCGCTCCATCGAGCCCTCCGACAGGACCTTGCCCTGGTGCAGCACGGTGACCCGGTGGGCGATGTCCTCGACGAACTTCATGTCGTGCTCGATCACCAGCACCGAGCGGCCGACGATGATCTGGTTGAGGAGCTCGGCGGTCTTGATGCGCTCGCCGACGCTCATCCCGGCCACCGGCTCGTCGAGCATCAGCAGCTCCGGATCCTGGATCAGCAGCATGCCGATCTCGAGCCACTGCTTCTGGCCATGGCTCAGGAACTCGGCCCGCTCCAGGAGCTGGTCCTTGAGGAAGATCGTCTCGGCGATCTCGTGGATGCGGTCGCGCACCTCGGCGTCGCGCTTGAAGGTCAGCGCCCCGAACACCGAGCGCCCGCGCGGGAACGAGATCTCCAGGTTCTCGAACACCGTGAGGTCGTCGTAGATCGACGGCGTCTGGAACTTGCGCCCGACGCCGGCCTGGACGATCGCGCTCTCGGTGAGCTTGGTCAGCTCCTGGCCCTTGTACTTGATCGACCCGGCGCTGGCGCGGGTGCGCCCGCAGATCAGGTCGAGCACGGTGGTCTTGCCGGCCCCGTTCGGGCCGATGATCACCCGGATCTCGTTGGGGTCGACGTAGAACGAGACGTCGTTGACCGCCTTGAACCCGTCGAAGGAGACGGTGAGGGCGTCGACCGCCAGCAGGTATTCGGGGGCGTTCGGGTTGGCGCCGATGACGGAGCCCGGGAGGATCGCGGCGTTCATGATGCTCTCACTCGGCCGGGGCGCCGTGGGGGACGATCGCGGGGGGCGGGGCGCGCAGACCCTTCACCCGGCGGGTGAGGCGGGGTTCGATGTGCTCGCGCCAGATGCCGGCGAGGCCGTTCGGGAAGGCGAGCACCACGGCGATGAACAGGGCGCCGAGGCCGAACAGCCACAGGTCGGGGAAGGATTCCGAGAAGCTGGTCTTGGCCCAGTTGACGAGCAGCGTGCCCCAGACCGCGCCGAACAGCGACATCCGCCCGCCGACGGCGGCGTAGATCACCATCTCGATCGAGGGCACGATGCCGACGAAGGACGGCGACATGAACCCGACCTGGAGGGTGAACATCGCGCCCCCGATCGCCGCGAAGGCGGCGGCGAGGCAGAAGGCGAAGACCTTGAACCCGGCGACCGAGTAGCCGGAGAACCGCACCCGGTCCTCCTTGTCGCGCATCGCGACGAGGATGCGCCCGAGCTTCGACTTCTTCACGAACTGCGCGATCAGGATGCAGCCGAGCAGCAGCCCGCCGTTGACGAAGTACAGGATGGTGTGGGCGCTGTCGGTGCGGATGTCCCAGCCGTGGAGGGTGCGCAGGTCGGTGATGCCGTTGATGCCGCCGGTGTAGCCCTGCTGCCCGACGATCAGGATGGTCAGGATCGCGGCGATCGCCTGGGTGATGATGGCGAAGTAGGTGCCGCCGACCCGGCGCTTGAACATCGCTGCCGAGATCGCGAAGGCGAACAGCACCGGCACCGCGACGACGAGGATCAAGGTCAGCGGCAGGCTCTGGAACGGCTTCCAGAACCACGGCAGTTCGGTGATCTGGTTCCAATCCATGAAGTCGGGGATGCCCGGCGTCGACTGGATCTTGGTGTTCGCGACGCTGGACGCCTCGAGCTTCAGGTACATCGCCATGCAGTAGCCGCCGAGGCCGAAGAAGCAGCCCTGGCCGAGCGACAGGATGCCGGCATAGCCCCAGCAGATGACGAGGCCGAGCGCCACGAAGGCGTAGGTGAGGTACTTGCCCACCAGGTTGAGCCGGAAGGCGTCGAGCAGGCTCGGCAGCACGACGAGGAGCACCAGAGCGAGAAGCGCGAGGCTTAGCCACTCGATCGGCTTCATGAACGGGTTGTCGTTCACGGTGACGGACTTGGTCAGGGTCTGGACGGGGTTCTTCATCGTCGAAATCCTCAGCGCCGGACCTTGAGGGTGAACAGGCCCTGCGGCCGCAGCATCAGGATGCCGACCACCGCGAGCAGGGTGAGCACCTTGGCCATCGAGCCGGAGAGGAAGAATTCCAGCGTCGACTGGGTCTGCGAGATCGAGAAGGCCGAGGCGATGGTGCCGAGCAGAGAGGCCGCCCCGCCGAACACGACGATCAGGAAGGTGTCGACGATGTAGAGCTGGCCCGAGGTCGGCCCCGTCGAGCCGATCATGGTGAAGGCCGAGCCGGCCACGCCCGCGATGCCGCAGCCGAGGCCGAAGGTGTAGCGGTCGACCTTCTCGGTATCGATGCCGACGGCGCCTGCCATCGGGCGGTTCGCCATCACTGCGCGAACCTGCTGGCCGAAGCGCGAGCGGTAGATCAGCAGCGCGACGCCGACCGTGATCAGCGTGGTGACAGCCATCACGAACAGGCCGTTGATCGGGATCTCGATGGACTCGGTGACCTGCACCGAGCCGATCAGCCAGGTCGGCAGCTCGACGCCGACCTCGCGCGCCCCGAAGATCGAGCGGTAGGCCTGCTGCAGGATCAGCGACAGGCCCCAGGTGGCGAGCAGCGTGTCGAGCGGGCGCTTGTAGAGGTGGCGGATCAGCGCCCACTCCACCAGCATCCCGAGCGCTCCCGAGGCGCAGAAGGCGAGCACCATCGCCAGGAAGAAGTAGCCCGGGAACAGGGCCGGCAGGTAGTTCTGGAAGAACGACGAGCACAGGTAGGTCATGTACGCGCCAAGGATCATGAACTCCCCGTGCGCCATGTTGATCACGCCCATCTGGCCGAAGATGATCGCCAGGCCGAGCGCCATCAGCACGTAGACGGAGAACAGGATCAGGCCGGCGAAGCCCTGCATCGCGAAGATCGCGCCGAGGTCGCCGAGGGAATAGTCACCGAACATCCGTGCGCTCCGAGCCGTCGGGAATGCCGGAGGGCCGTGGCCCGCCGCTTTGCGCGATCGCCGTCTCCCACCCTCCCACCTCGTCCTGAGGTGCCGGAGCGAAGCGGAGGCCTCGAAGGGGCCCTCCGGCGTGCTCGGCGACCCCTGGAGCCCTCCTTCGAGGCCCGCTGCCGCGGGCGCCTCAGGATGAGGTCGGGGGGATGAGTGATCGTCGAAAGGCCGTCTGCAAATCGCGCGCCGCGTCGGCGGCGCGCGGATGCGGCCTACTGGTAGCCCTTCGGGAACGGGTCCGGCTTGATCAGCTCGGGGCTGGTGTAGACGATCTCGAACTGGCCGTCGGGCTTGGCCTTGCCGACGCGGGTCTTCGACCAGAGGTGGTGGTTCGGGTCGATGCGGACGTAGCCTTCCGGCGCGCCCTTGAACTCGAGGTCGGGCGAGGCGGCGACGACCTTGTCGACGTCGAACGAGCCGGCCTTCTCGCAGGCCATCTTCCACAGGTAAGGCCCGAGGTAGGCGGCCTGGGTGACGTCGCCGATGACGGTCTTTTCGCCCCACATCTTCTTGAAGTCGGCAACGAACTTCTTGTTGTTGTCGTTCTCGATCGACTGGAAGTACTTCATGCACGAGTACGCCCCGGCGATGTTGTCGCCGCCGATGCCGTCGATCTCGTCCTCGGTGACCGAGATCGTCAGCAGCACCTGCTTCGAGAGGTCGATGCCGGAGGCCTTCAGCTGCTTGTAGAACGCCACGTTCGAGCCGCCGACCACGTCGGTGAAGATCACCTTCGGCTTGGTAAGCTTGATCTTGTTGATGACCGAGTTGAACTGCGTGTGGCCGAGCGGGAAGTACTCCTCGCCGACGACCTTGCCCTTGAGCACGTTCTCGACGTGCTTGCGGGCGATCTTGTTCGAGGTGCGCGGCCAGATGTAATCCGAGCCGACGAAGAAGAACGTGTCGCCGCCCTTCTCCTTGTGCACCCAGTCGAGACCCGCGAGGATCTGCTGCGTCGCCTCCTGGCCGGTGTAGAACACGTTCTTGGACTGCTCCAGGCCCTCGTAGAAGGTCGGGTAGTATAGGAGCCCGTTGTACTGCTCGAACACCGGCAGCACCGCCTTGCGCGAGGCGGAGGTCCAGCAGCCCATCACCGCCGCGCACTTGTCGTTGACCAGCAGCTTCTTGGCCTTCTCGGCAAACGTCGGCCAGTCGGAGGCGCCGTCCTCCTGGATGATCTTGATCTTGCGGCCGAGGATGCCGCCGGCCTCGTTGATCTGCGCGATGGCGAGCTTTTCCGCCTGCTGCGCGCCGGTCTCCGAGATCGCCATGGTGCCGGTGATCGAGTGGAGGATGCCGCAGGTCACCTCGGTGTCGGTGACGGCGAGGCCGGTGGTGCTCACCGCCGAGGTCGCCGGGCCGGCGGCATCCTCGGCCGCAAGATCAAGATCATCCAGGAGGACGGCGCCTCCGACTGGCCGACGTTTGCCGAGAAGGCCAAGAAGCTGCTGGTCAACGACAAGTGCGCGGCGGTGATG
>NZ_VRUX01000899.1:0-1249 GCF_008039885.1 Methylobacterium sp. WL103 | reverse complement strand
GGCCTGCACCGCGCCCGCGCCGGCCTCGGCCCCGAGCCGCATCCGGTCGGCCCGCACCGCGACCTTGCCCTCGGGCAGGGCGATGACGTTGTGGCCGCCGATGAAGCGGGCGACGAAGGCCGAGGCCGGGCGCTCGAACACCGTGCGCGGGTCGCCCGCCTGCTCGATCTTGCCGCCGTTCATCACCACCACGAGGTCGGACAGCGCCATCGCCTCCTCCTGGCTGTGCGTGACGTGGATGAAGGTGAGCCCGAGTTCCGCCTGGATGCGCTTCAGCTCCACCCGCATCCGCACCCGCAGGAACGGGTCGAGGGCCGAGAGCGGCTCGTCGAGGAGCAGCACCTTCGGGCCGGTGACCAGCGCGCGGGCCAGCGCCACGCGCTGCTGCTGCCCGCCAGAGAGTTGCGCCGGCAGGCGGTCCGCGAGGTGGCCCATCTGCACGAGGTCAAGCATCGCGTCGGCCTTCGTGCGGCGCTCGGCCTTGGCGACCCCGCGCATGCGAAGCGAGAACGCGACGTTGTCGCGGCAGGTGAGGTGCGGGAACAGCGCGTAGCTCTGGAACATCATCGCGGTGCCGCGCTCGGACGGCGGCGCGTCGCCGACGGCGCGCGGGCCGATCACCACCGCGCCGGAGCTGACGGCCTCGTGCCCGCCGATCATCCGCAGGGTCGTGGTCTTGCCGCAGCCGGACGGCCCGAGCAGGCAGCAATAGGCGCCCGACGGGATCTTGAGGTCGATCGCGTCGACGGCGAGCGTCGAGCCGTAGCGCTTCGTCAGCTGGATCACCTCGACGTTCATGCGGGTCCTTCGGTCGGCACGCCCTTCGCGAAAACCGGGGAGCAAGCCGCGGGCCATCACGGGCGCGGCGGCGTCGTAAAAGCGATGCCCGGGCCGTCGCACCGGGCGCCGGCGCATGGAGGCGATGCCCTGTCCGCAGGCGGGCCGGCGCCGGCATGCTTGTGGAGCCGGTCGCTTCGGTCTAACCCTCGCTCCCTCGGACACCCTGCCCGAACACCCTGGATGCGAGACGGCCGGAGACGGCGCGTCGGTCAGCGCCCTCCGCACGCGCGGTGGGTCCGCCGGAGTCCCACGAGTCCCATGCATGTCCCCCGCAGCGACGCCTACGTCCCTCCGAAAACGCCCGGCGCCCGGGTCCTCGTGGTCGAGGCGCGCTTCTACGACGGCCTGTCCGACGACCTGCTCGCCGGGGCGCTCGGCGCCGTCGCGGCGGCGGAGGCCCACGCCGCGG